>DAOVJF010000579.1 GCA_030673355.1 Planctomycetota bacterium
AGGACAGGCATGGGATTATCGGTAATAAAGGATGGTTTAAAAATTTGAAGGAGGTAACGATGCGAAAAGTTCAAGTTGGGTTTATCGGGGCGGGTCATTTCATCAGCGCTATGCATTTGCCGACGGCTCACACCAGTGAAAACATGGACATCAGGGCCATCGCGGACCTAGATGAGGAACTGTTGAAAAAGCACTCCTCGAATGTTCAGGTTGCGTACACGACCACGGATTACAGGAAGATACTGGATGATCCGGAAATCGAGATGGTGATCATCGGCACAAAGCAGGATTTGCACGCCCGATTCATTATTGAATCGCTCGATGCCGGCAAGTGGGTGCTTTGCGAGAAGCCGATGGCTGAGACGAAAGAGGAAACACAAGCGGTCCTCGATGCGGAAAAATGCAACGCCGGAAAGCTTGCCATCGGGCTCAATCGTCGTTTCGCCCCGGCATACGCGGAAACCAAGCGATTGATGCAGGACGTGAAACGGCCGTGGTTTATTAACTACCGCCTTATGTATCCCAATCCGTCCAAGCAGGATAAGGGTGGTTTTTATGAAACGCAACCGCGGATACTCTACGAAGGCTGTCATATTCTGGACCTTGTCAGTTGGCTGCTGGAAGAGGTCCCTGCGCGGGTTTTCATGACCGGTGACCGGCTGCTCAACAACTGCTGCATCCTTGATTATCCGGACGGCTCGCAGGTGTCCTTCATGTGCGGCTCGATGGGATCGTTTTGCCTCTGGAAGGAGTATATGGAGGTTTTCGCGAATTGGACGGCGATAACCGTCAGCGAACTTACCGACATGCGCGTCCGTGGATTCCCCGGAGAATACGACCGCGTATATACCCCGCATCGCAACGAGCGCGCCGAAGAGGTCCACAAATGGGGGTTTGACTTTTACGAGGCTTACAAGGTTCAATTGATGTGGGAAAATCGCGAAGACTACAAGAACACATGGGGAATGGACTTCGAGCGGGTTCAAAGGCCGACCCCCTCCCCGTTTGACATTACGAAATTCGGCCCCGAGAAGCCCGGTCAGGTCAATGTTAACCCTGACAAGGGGTGGGTCGGTTCGGTTGAGCATTTTGCCCGTTGCCTGCTGGAAGGAACCAACCCGGACAACGCCGACGGGAAGGCCGGCGCAATCGCTACCAATCTCGCCATTGCATTGCTTGAATCGCTGGAAACGGGACAACCCGTCGATTTCAAGCAATAGCCGGAGGACAAGCTGTCATGACGCATAGAGAACAGATTATCGATAAACCAGTACCCGGAAAGACATGGCTTGCGAAGCCGGATGAAATAAATCCCCGAATAGCCCGATGGCGGAAAGATTTTCCCGACATCGTCAGACTCGATGAGGAAAAACAGTTTTCGGGCGATTCCGTGTACGCGATTACGGTGGCTGCAAATAACGGTAAGCCGAAAAAGAATTTTATGGTGGCGGTACCGCATGCCCACGAGCCGGCGGGCACTGCGGCGGCTATGAATTTCTTAAATGAAATAATTACCGGCATGAAACTGGACGGTTCCGCCACAACGCTGGGGCGAGAAGAGATTCTGGAAAAGGTACGCCTGACTTTTATCCCGCTTGCAAATCCATTTGGCGCAAAAAAATCGCCTGTGGACTGGTGGGACGGGAGCAAATATTCCAACGAAGAGTTTGGAACTATCATGAAGGGAAAATTACTGAACGATCCTCCCGTTGGAACAGCCGGCATATTCTGGCACTATCATC
>DAOVJF010000557.1 GCA_030673355.1 Planctomycetota bacterium
AGCTGGCGACCGGTTCTGCTTGTAGTCCTGTATTTCCTGTCAGCCCTGCCGTTCGTCATAAAATATCGCGGACGGTTCTTCCAGCCGATGATCGACCGTTTTAACCAGATGCGCTGGGATGATTACTCGGTCATTGGGCGGTTTGAATTCTGGGATATCGCATGGCGGGTTTTCCTTAAAAATCCGATTTTCGGTATCGGTTTTAATTCATTCGGCTATTACTATGTACACTACCAGACCGATCCGCAATACTACACGAAAGACCCGCATAGCATTTATCTGCGTTTTCTGGTCGAGGGCGGTTTGTTCGGGGCAATCGTCATAATTTCGATACTGGCCCTTGTATTCAGGCTGATCGTTAAAACCCTGAGGGAAGTCCCCGGAAAAATGATCACCGTCTACAGGGTAGGGCTGCTCGGTGGAATAGTCGGCGAACTGGGGCATATGGCACTCGATTTCGACTGGACCTTCCCTGTCATCCCGATGCTGCTACTTGTTGAGATCGCGCTGGTTGCCCGGACGTTCTCATTCAGCAAGGTTGACCTGGAACTTCCCGTTGAAAAATGGGAACCGGATGAAACTGCCAAGGATGAATCGGTAGATTTAACAGTCGATGACACCCCGATCCCCGTAGCCGGATGGTTCCTGAAGCCGCTGCCGGTCTGGCAGGTACTTGCAGGGATCCTTTTCGCCATCAATATCCTTGGTTATGCCTCAATGAATTATTATGAAACGGGTAAAAATATGATCGAGAACCAGGGAGTCCTGGCGGAGGCACGCGCGGAGGCTGAGATCAACCAGCTCCAGAGAGAAGCGATTCGAGGTGCGACCCAGGAAATCCCGACCTTATCAGAGGCATTCACTGAAGCGAGAAGCGATGTTGTCCAGGAAGGCATGAAATACTGGCGGGAAGCCTTGAAATATAACCCATGGAACTGGTATCCGCTAAAGGACCTTGTCAGCGCACATTTCTTTGGTTCCCAGGACCTTGCGGAAGCCGGGCATCTCGAAACCGCAGAGCCAATAATCGAAGCGGGACTGGAATACGGGAGACGTTTATTGCAGGTGACCCCGTACCGTCCTGCAAGCCACTATTATGTGGGGCAGCTCGAAATTCTTACCGGACGATTGACTGGAAACGATGAGCTCAGGGCTGAAGGTTTGCAGAAAATCCTTCATTCAATTGAACTCGATCCAAAAAATATCCCGCGGTATTACCTCGGTATCGCACAGTATTATAAGGACGAGGGCGAGTATGAAGAAGCGTTGATCTATATCGCATCTCTTGAAGATTTGTTTGTCCCGCTGTACGAGGGGACCAATGATATAGATTTCGGGGCTTTGAAAGGGAAATCCCTCGCGCGATATGACTGGGTTGATATTACTGAAACAATTCGCGAGGCATGGTGGATCAAGGCGGATATGCTTATTGGTATGGAGCGCATCGAGGAATCGCTTGTGCCGCTTTATAACGGCCTTAATACCCCGCTTGGCGGTGGGGATCAATATCTGGGCAATCTCGATATCGGACTTCTACAGGCGCCGTTCGCGTTGAGAATCGCCGAGGTCCAGGCTGAGCTCGGGAACTGGGATGACGTCACTCTTCGCGCGAACCAGGTGATTGAAATCCTGACCGAACGCGAATTACTTGGTTCAGAACAAAGCCAGCATGCGTACGACCTCCTGTACACCGCGATGGGTGAACTTCGCAGGACTTCTGAAGGTGAGGACAGGGAATCTACGGATTCAGAACCGGACCTGTAAAATCCATGTCTGACACATTTAAAAATGCAATTGATGTTCTCAAGGGCATGGGAACTGGAAAATTGACCGGCTGCATTTCCACCGGAAGCGGACAGGCTTTTCCAATCGGCCAATCTCATGTAAAATCTCAAATCAGCTACAATGAAATCCCGGGATTGGCAGACCCGGGAATCCTCGGACATGGCGGTATTCTAAAAATTATTTCCGGAGGGCATGGCGACTGGGCTTTATGGACA
>DAOVJF010000262.1 GCA_030673355.1 Planctomycetota bacterium
ATCCTTTGGAGTGAAATTGAGTCCCGCAGGTGTGACATTTACAAGTTTGAACGGGCTGGTTCCAGGTAATTCTTCACCTTCAGTCCATCGTTCGGGTATTCCAGGTGGTGAGTCAAACTCAGGAAAGTCGATTTCATCAATTTCCGGGGGTTCAGGTACTCCAACGCAACTGAAGTGGATTGAGATAAAAATTATTACAAACAGGGTAATCAATAACCGGGTTGGGTAAGTCATTATGCACACCTCGGATTACATGACCGGAGTATAGCAGATAAATTGCATCCAATTCCCCGGAAACCCATTGACCGTAATGAAAAGATTGAAGCTAAATCCTCTAAGGGTTTCCGGGTTACGAATTCATCCCCTGCCGCAGATCTCCTCCAGCTTGTCAGGATCCTTAGGACAGGTTTCGGTCAGGTTTTCAGGTCCATCAGGCGTGATATGCACGTCGTCCTCGATACGGATTCCTATCCCCCTGAACGCTTCCGGCACCGATTCATCGTCCTCGGGAATATACAAACCCGGCTCGACAGTCGTTACCATTCCCGGCTCGTAGTTTCGCATCTCGCCGTCTTTTCTGTAACTGCCGACATCGTGAACGTCCACACCAAGCCAGTGGCCGGTTTTGTGCATGTAGAATTTCTTGTAGGTTTCCTTCTCGATATTCTCATCGACTGATCTCTCAAGTAGTTTCAGATCGATGAGGCCCTGCACTATGACTTTCAGGCAGTGATCGTGGACATCGTTATGCTTTACAGCGGGAGTGCTCATCTCGATACATTCCATGTTCGCTTTCAGGACGATGTCATAAAGCGCACGCTGCTCCGGTGTGAATTTTCCGCTTGCTGGAAAGGTCCTCGTTATGTCGCCGTTGTACATCTCGTACTCGACGCCGCAATCTATAAGCACAAGGTCGTTACCGCCGATGATCGATTCATTTTCGATGTAATGGAGGATTGTCCCGTTGACACCGGATGCCACAATTGTGGGAAAACCGAAACCCTGCCCACCCGATGCGCGGAAGTAATGATTCACCAACGCCTCAAGTTCGCGTTCCGCCATCCCCGGTTTTACCGACCGCATCGCGAGTTCCAGGGCTTCCGATGTGATCCTGCACGCTTCGTACAGAAGTTTCATATCCTTTTCGGTTTTAACCAGGCGCATCTCGTGCATAAGAATTCCGAGATCGACAAGTTCGCCGGGACTGTCGATTCCCTCGCGCCACTTCACTCGAACCTTCTGCCACGCGGCGAGCACTTTCCAGTCGAACTTTTTATATTTCCCCGGAAAGTGATAAACCGATTTCACGTTTTCAAAATAAGAGGGGAGTTTCTCCACAAACTCACCGATCACGAACGCTTCATCCGCGCCGTATTTTTCAAGCGCCCCATCGACTCCGGCGCGACGGCCGTTCCATGTTTCCTTTTCGGGATCGCGCGGACGGACAAAAATTGTGAAAGGTTTCATCCCGTCCATATTTGAAAGGATCGCGACCGCTTCCGGTTCGCGGAATCCGGTAAGGTAATAAAAATTCGAATCCGGCCGAAAGATATAGTCCGTGTCGTTTGAATAATTCGCGATGGGTGAAGTCGGGATGAGCGCGACCGAATCGGGTCGAAGCAGCTCGATCAATTTTTTCCGTCGTATGCTGAAAAGTTCAGGATCAAACATCGGAAACTCCTTTACTGAAACTCGATAACCGTAATTCTACATTCGTGTCGATAATCCGGCAAGGGAATTATTTATCAGTTGTTAAATAATTGGGCATCGGGTATAATTTGCACACAATATAACTGGAGAAGATAACAATGTGTGAAAGTTGCGGATGCAGTCCGGTTGAGAGCACCGGGAAGAAAATTGAGGATTTTGAAGCTTTTAAAACCCGTGTGACCGAGGTAATCGAGCAGATTCGCCCAAGTCTCCAGATGGACGGCGGCGATATCAAACTAATAGATATCAGTAACAGCGGTGAGGTCCAGGTCGCCCTCCAGGGTGCCTGCGCGACATGCCCTCATGCCACGATGACCCTGAAAATGGGTGTCGAGCGTGTGCTCAAGGAAGAGATCCCTGAGATCGTTTCGGTCGAGGCCGTGCAGTTGTAAAGTCGTCTGTTTACTGGGTTGAACTTACTGACAGCGTCCGAAAGGGCGCTTTTTTTGTTTTAGACGGGCGCTTTTTTGTTTTAGACGGGCGCTTTTTTGTTTTAGACGGGAGGGCGAAGCTCCTGCTGAGCCGGGTTACGTTAACCCAAATCTGTGATGTGGGATATTCCATTACAGATTGAGTTATTGTATCCTTGTCACCTTAATCAGGGAGGTCAACCATGAAAACAAAGTCAATCGTAATCCTGTTATTCCTGTCGGTGATTCTGATCCTGACATCGTGTTTATCCTCTACATCGGCCGGGGCCGGGAAATCGGACCAGGATGATTCAGATGCAGCCGATACATCCGGATCGGGAACCAGTGATGAACCGCGGACTGTGTCGGGTGAATTCTGGACGGCACCGGAGGGCCGCGCGCCGAGATTTATTTTCGTGCACCATTCGACAGGCTCGGGTTTCATGTTTAACGGCGGGATGGCCGACGATCTCGAGGAAGCCGGGTTCGAGGTCCATAGCCGGACGTACGGCGACGGCTGGGTGGGGGATAACACCGATCCGAGACATTTCCCGACCACATTCACACGACATTTCGACGACCTCATCACGTGGGATCTTCCGAGAGGTGAGCAGTACGATATCATCGCGTTCAAATCGTGCTATCCCGCGTCGAACATCTGCGATGACAGTGACCTCGATGATTACATGGAGTGGTACGAAACAGTCAGGGAAGTGACACGGGAGCATCCGCAAATTTTGTTTGTCGCGATGTCCACCCCGCCGCTGACTCCCGACAATACGGAACCGGACTGCGCCGAAAGAGCGAGGGAATTCAATGACTGGCTGATGGGTGAATTCACAGAAGGCGAGACGAACCTGGTAGCGTACCCGTTGTTCGATGTACTTGCTGGAGATGACCCATCGGAAGGCGATTACAACTGTTTGAGGTATGAGTACCAGGACGATCCGTACAACTCGCACCCGAATCACCGCGCGAATGTCGCTGTCGCGGAGGATTTTACTGAGTGGCTGAGCAGGCTGTGCTCGTGGGATATTTGAGCGAGTCCTGCACGAACTCCATCACGCTATCCTGATAAACGTTTTACCTCATTTAAATTAATCTTATTTTATTATAATGTTATACAACCTGAGCGGATTTTCCACACTTTTCCCCAATGCCCCTTGAATACTACTCTATCAGGAAATATTGAAATAGTTGAATTTTTCAACTATTTTTGTAAAAAATCCTTAAATTCCATTGACATTATGTCTGGAACCTGATATATAAGCGTGAGAAATTGCGGGGAGGTTATACCCGCATGAATGAAAGGATAGAAAATATTACATGATTAAAATCACCTTGAAAGGAGGCCCCAATAGCATGACTCGCCACATTGCACGTCTCAGACAAGTCAATCTCGGCGCCATTTTTAATGCTAATGGGACCAGTGTGCCCGGATGCAACCCGGCTACTGACCTTTCCACGGTGAATCGAGGGTCCCTTAAGATTCCGGAGGTACAAATCACATAAGTGAAGTGCCCCAACCGGAACTCATGAGACCCTCGATCCAAGAAGATCGGGGGTTTTTATTTGGGAAGAATTCCTGGTCGTGGAGTACAACAGCTTGAAGCAGTCGGAACACGAACCCGGTTGCTGGAAGCAAACGGCACTGTAAGTTTTCGACATACACAATCGTTTTTACATTATGAGAAATTCCGGGAGAGTGTTGAAAATGTTACTCATCGTAGACTTTGTCGAAAAGGAAAAAGAAGCTAAACACGAAAGCAGAAAAAAAGAATTCAGCGAAGAAACAAAGGCTGAATCGGGAGAGAACGAAAATGACAGTCACAGATAACAGGACTGTTTCGGGCGGGGTAACTGAGCTGGAAAAAAAGCAGCCCTTAAGCCCGGAATGTCCTGAGAACGGGAACTTTCATATACCAGAGATCGATCCAGGAACACTGGATGCAAGTATTCACGCCGGGAGGCCGGTCATGAACGCAATTGAAGTCCGGAATATTGGCAAGGTCTTCAGAAAATGGCAATCCAACAAGGCCAGGATGAAGGATGAAGAAAAAGCCAGGAAAAAGGACGACGAGAAAAACAGCTCCGACGGATCGAGCGGAAACGGGAAGCCGACATTCGGCTGGTTCCAGAGATTCATCCCGCGCCGTAAGATAACTACCGCGCTCGACAGCATTAATTTCGATGTCAAAAGCGGTGAGATTTTCGGGCTTCTCGGTCCGAACGGCAGCGGAAAATCGACCATGATCCGTATCCTCTCAACACTCCTCATTCCCGATGAGGGCGAGGTCAGGATACATGGGAAGGACGTTTCCCGCGACATTTACGAGGTCCAGCGCCTCATCAACAGGGTTTCGGTCGATGCCGCGTTTTTCAAGAAGCTTTCGGCTCATGAGAATCTCATGTACACGGCCAGGCTCTATGGAATTCCGTCGAAATCTGCACCTGCAAGAGCGAAGGATATCCTTGAGAAGATCGCGTTCGATATCGACCGTTATCATGATCCCCTGGAAGAATTCAGTCGCGGAATGCAGCAGAAAGTCGCTATCGCAAGGGCTTTGCTGACAAGTCCGGTGGTTCTCCTCCTTGATGAGCCGACTACCGGGCTTGATCCGAAATCCAAACGTGAGGTCCAGGCGTTCATAGAGGATGTCCAGAAGACCCATGAGGCGACGATCATCCTGACGACACACGATATGGAAGAAGCCGACCGTTTGTGCCAAAGAATCGGGATTATCGACAAGG
>DAOVJF010000239.1 GCA_030673355.1 Planctomycetota bacterium
ATTAAGGATTACGATGCTGCAATGTGCGGTGATTGCCATGAAGGATCACGCCATGGCATCTATGAAGAATGGGAAGAGAGCGGCCATGCTCATGCGATTGATGCCAGGGATGCGTCCTCGCATTTCGCTACTCACTGCCTTGACTGCCATTCCACTGACTACAGATTTGCTGATAACATACCGGAAGATGCAACACCTTATGACTTCGAATTCGGTATAACCTGTGCTGACTGCCATGATCCTCACGATGATACAAATGTATATCAGCTAAGAAAACCGGTGATAGAGCTCTGCGGCGAGTGCCATACAGCGGGCGGCGCAGTTCCCGGGTCTTCACCCCACCACCCGCATGGAGATGTTATCCTGGGTTCGGGGGGATATGAATATCCCGGTAGCACTTACGAAAATACTGCCCATACTTACATTGAAGATGGTTGCGCCGGTTGTCATATGTGGTCTCAACCATACAATTCCACTGGCGAGGGTGAAGCCGGGATCTTTGGGCATACATGGGAACCGTTAATCGAAGCCTGCCAGGAATGCCATGTCGGGCTTGAAACATTCGACCGCGGTGGAACCCAGACCGAGATTCAAGGCCTGCTTGATGAACTCAAAGCCGAACTGGATGCAGCTACCGACAACGACAAACTCACATTGAGTTACGACCGCGCGAATTTCAATTACAAGTTCGTAGATTCAGATGGATCTCTTGGAGCCCATAACCTTAGATATGTAAGGGCGTTGCTGCAGGATTCAATTGATGACTTTATACCTGGCTCTTAGGCTTGTTGACAAAGCCTGTTTCGGTTACTATAGGCGCAATATGTCTATCAACTCAATGGAGGATTTTAAATGAAGCGAGAAGTCAGTTCCATAACATCGTTACTCGGGGGGACAATCGTCCTTCTTGTGGTTCTGCTGGCAGCGGTTGCCGGCTTTGCCACCGAGGGTGATTACATGGACAACTACATTGGCGCCGATGCCGACATGGTTGGCACCGATAATTGCGCAATGTGCCATTCAGACCTGGCGGAAGAAGAAGACACTCACGCCGCCAAAGTCAGCGATGACGAAAATGGCTGCGAAGGCTGCCATGGCCCGGGGAGCGCACATAATGGAAACGTTCTGGGTATCCTGAATCCCACTAAAATGCCTCAAGAGGAAACCACGGCAACTTGTACATCCTGCCACGAGGAGCAAGGTGCTTTCACACTTGAGGACTGGGACGAGAGTTCCCATAATGAGGCAGGAAACAGTTGCGTAGATTGCCACCTGGGTCATTCCAGTAATCCATTTTTCCTAATAAAGGAAGATGTGAACGACCTGTGTGCCGATTGCCATGAGGATATTGTAACAGCTGTAGAAGCAGGAGATCATGGTGTAGAGGGTATGGCCTGTACAGCATGCCACAATCTACATGGCGGCTAGTATTCGCACTTTGTCCTGTATGTATTGGGAACATAGCTTTCCATTAGGGGCAGGGATTTATGTCAAATAATTTGGCAGGTTCCGAGAATCTAATGGGAAGCTCTTTTATTTAGCAGGTTTCAGCCGAGGGAGGTCGAAACTGATGAAATTAATCCACTGGACATGGTTACCTGTCTATGGAACTTTAACCATCCTGCTGGTAGTGCTGTTCACCACAGGCATAAGCTGGTCTCAGGAAAATGAGGATGAGGACCTTGTCTCATCGTACATGCAGGAATACACAGGTGCTGACGCAGATAAAGTCGGCAGCTCAAACTGCCTGATGTGCCATTCCGCTTATTCCCCGCCTGAAGATCCCCTTACACATCCCGGATTATTCGAAAACAATCCTGACGGTCCATTCTTTGAAAAAGGATGTGAGCTGTGCCATGGGCCGGGGGGCAGCCACATGGGCGATGTGGCGGGAATTATTAATCCTTCTTTGATGAACGGCTATGAAATTACCGGCCTGTGTTCGAGATGCCATGCCACATTGGGAAGCTACAACCGTGACGGCTGGGATCTCAGCAGGCACAGTGAGACCGGGTTTACGTGCTTTACCTGCCATAGCGGTCATTCTGAGAACGCGTCATTCCTGACTGTGGAAGATAAAGAAGAATTATGCAACCGCTGCCACGGCGCAGTGGCATCGGGTTCGGATTATACCGAACACCATCCGGTCGAGGCAGCCAACCTGAACTGCTTCACCTGCCATAACCAGCACTCGGGTGAATTCCAGGCCATGTTGAAAAAAGCGCCCGAAGAATTATGCACAACCTGTCACGGCGACAAGCATGATCTGCAGGCCAGTGCCGACGCCGGTCTCGGATTGGGTGTCACCAACTGCCTGGATTGCCATTTCGAGGGAGCTGGTGGACTCTGGGGAAGCGACAGATGCTTCACCTGCCATTTCGATCTCTTCCCGGAACCGCAGTTTACTCATGCGGCGATCATTGACAGCGATCCTGAAAATGAAAATTACGGCCATGGGTGCGAGGCCTGCCACGGAGCCGGCGGTACCCACCTTCAGGATCCACGCGGTATTCTGCAGCCAACCACACTGGACCCTGAAGGCGTTACTGATCTCTGTTCAATGTGCCACGACGATCTCAGAACATACAACCAGCGGAACTGGGGCCTGAGCGAACATTATTCAGCCGACCTGTCCTGCCTTAACTGTCATGGTGGACACTCGGTCGAAGAGAGCTTTCTGTTGAACGAAAGCGGCCTGGAACTCTGTTACACCTGTCATGCCGATAAACGCGCCCTGTTCAACATGCGCTCGCACCATCCTGTTGAGGAAGGACGCATGGCTTGTACCGCCTGCCATAACACGCATTCGGGGCAGTACGAATCTCAACTCAACGCGGAACGCGATGAATTATGTTACGGATGCCATGCGGACAAGCAGGGCCCGTTTATATACGATCATGACGTATCGCTGTCATCGGGTGGAGATGGTTGTTTCACCTGTCATTTTGTTCACGGAAGTAACACGGACAACCTTACGAGATATCCTCAGAGGTTATGCCAGGAATGCCACACCGACC
Organism: Planctomycetota bacterium; assembly: GCA_030673355.1. Taxonomy (GTDB): domain Bacteria; phylum JAJVIF01; class JAJVIF01; order JAPKYR01; family JAPKYR01; genus JAPKYR01. The sequence goes on from DAOVJF010000239.1 coordinate 3,018, forward strand.
GTGACCCCAGTACACATTTCCCTGGAAGTTGCTGGACAGCTGGATGCCATACCGAGATCCACGGATCCAACCAGCATCCATTGTTCTTTAACTGAATCCTAGTGAGGTGCATGAATGAAAAATAAAATCCTTGGGATTACATTTTCCTGCCTGATACTGGCACTGATCATGAGTGCCCCGGCTTTTGCCGGTGATGGGGAAGATTCATCCGTTACATACCTGGATGGCCTACCCATGTCCCAGGGCAATATCACCATCGCGATCAGACTCGACGAAGATAGTACGGACGCGCCATTTTATGGACGCTACAGAGATCCGTTTGCCGGGGAGAATTTTTTCCTCAGCGACATTCTGTACCGTGGGTTAATTGACGATGGGACCTACTTCCGTTTCAGGTTGAGCGATACCTGGGATCCTAGTTGGGGAGGTTCACTGGAATATTATGATCCCGGCGATTTCGGATGCTGGATTTCCAATGTCGATCATGACTTTTTCGATATCCCCTCTTTGAACCTCGCAGGCCGCGACGATTTCAATGCCGGGCTCGTCATTTACGGGACCAGGAACGACTCGTATGGCTTCAATTACTACAACCGGTCCAGCGTTTCCCAGAATCCACTCACAACTCGCGTTACGTCCAACTGGGAATCCAATGGAGCCACATGGTCGGCTGAAGGTGATATTGCGGGTCTGGACCTCTCTTTAGAGATCGGCCGGAGAGTATTCGACGACAGGTCTAACGATAGAAATGACGTCGATCACACTTCGGCTGTTTTCAGTATCGGAAGGAACTTCGGTGACGACACTTACATCGAAGGCAACGCGGCTTACAATCTCAGCAACGTCGCCAACGGCAATGACCTGAGGAGTTTAAAGCTCGGAGGTTATGGGCGTTTTCTGAATGTTCTTGGAGTCGAGAGGCTCAATGTCACCGCCCGTGTCAATATGGAGAACAACAATGATGGGCCGTCGCGGTTCCATCCTGCTGGTTCGCAGCTCCATACCGATATCGACGGCCAGTGGCGTGTCAGTCCCACTATCAGGCTTTACCTGGGATGGGACCATCTGCGATCCGATGTGGCTCATGCCGACCAGATTTCGCATTTCCTTTACTATGCCGATCCCGATCCGTTTATTCCACCGCCTGTCAACCTGATTGAGAACACTATGGCGACCGATACCCTTAACTTCGGCGGTCGGTGGGATATCACGAGGTCATTTGAATTTGCGGCGGACTTTAACTGGCTCGAACGTGAAAGTACGCCCCTCACCAATTTCGTTACATCCAGCTCGTCTCCTCTCCGCTGGAGCTCGGAAGCTGACAATTCATATTCTCTGCGTTACGATCCAGGACCTGGCATCGGAATCTCACATGGTATCTGGTCATTCAGGTATGCAACCGAGACACGTGAGAACAGCGGCAGAATGAGTAACAGCGATGCGGAGAACTTGTCACTCAACTGGTCCGGTACGGTAACGGATGATCTTCTGGTGTATATCAGCGGCGGCTACCTGAGGACACAGCAGTCCATCACCGGGCAGGCAGACATCTCACAGACCGGTCGCGAGTACGGCCTTGGCTGGTCGTGGGGCGGCGGCAAATGGAACTTCTATGGCGATTACTGGAAATACGACGTTAACGGAAACTGGGGTTACGACCAGACATCGTTCATGGCTGGACTTGGGTATGAGTGTGCTGAATACTGGGCATGGGCTCTTGAGTACCAGGCTGTAGACGGAGACTTCACCGCCCTGGCCCCTCTTAACTATGACACAAGCGATTTACTCCTGAAAGTATCTTATAACTGGTAATCTCTGATTCAAAACAGAAATAATTCCTCCCCGCTCCCACGCGGGGATTTTTTTTACTTATGCCAATTTTAGAAATTAATTCGTTTTTTCGCGATCATGGGGACACCTGATTTTGTCTTAGACCAGTCCTGTTAAATAAAAATTGATGAGACATATTTAGGATTTAGGGGGACATCTCTTTTCGCCCGTCGAAAAGCAGGTGTCCCCGATCTCCGTGTCCCCGATTCGCGATGCTGGAGCTCCGCGGTCCTAAAAGAAGTTTTATTTACTAAAATTGGTCTTA
>DAOVJF010000171.1 GCA_030673355.1 Planctomycetota bacterium
ATAGCAATCTCGATTATTTTCGCGATTGCGCCCGCGAAAGCGGATACCCTGACCCTTGGACAGTGGCTCGATATTGGCTGGGATTACTATAACCTCGGAATCATCGATGAAGCATTCAATACATTCCTCGAGGTTGTCGACGCTTATCCCGAATCGGGGGAAGCTCACCTGGCGCTTGGTGAAATTTACCTTGAGATGGGGATTACCAACCGAGGCAGAATTGAAATCTTAAGAAGCCTGAACCTCGATGACGAATCCGATCTCGCTGCGCGTGCGCACTTCCTGTACGCGAGAAGCATCCGTGAAGAGGACCCCTGGAATGCTTTGATCCACCTCAATCGTGCCCACCATCTCGGAGGATCACAATCACTCCAATTCGAAATCGGTATTCAACACCGTTTCTGCAGGCTCCTTATTCGTATGCCTGGAAGAGCGGAAAGCGGTCCTGTAGTCCTGCACTACGCGTCTTTCCTCCTCCTTCAACCTGAGGCCGATGATATCGCTCTACAGGCTGAAAGCGCCTTGTATCAAGCCGAGACTTTCTGTGATTTCGACGTCACGGAACCGGTGCACATTTTTATCTATCCATCCGAACGGGCAGTCCGCGCCGAGATCATGTTCCACGAGAACGACTGGGACCCCGTCAACCGGGAATTACATATCCCCTACACTTCCGGTTTCGATTTCCTCCAGCCTCTTTCTGTCCAGGTGATAATCGATTTACAGAATCATCTCAACCGGCATGCCGGGGCAAGATGGATGTTCGATGCACTGCCGGTTGCAATTACAGGTCGGATCGAGTGGACGAATGCCGGTATATCCGATGCGGTAACCGGTACCGGAGATCGGCTCACTGTTAATATCCCCGTTGACGATGTTGCCCGGGCTCTTTATGCGGATCGTGCCCTCGTTGATATCCGCTACCTTGTCCAGGATGACTACAGCCCGTATGTTACCGGCTCGGTCAGGCTGGCGGAACTCGGAAGTTTCCTTAACTGGGTGCGACGGACATACGAAAGGGTGAAACTCCAGGAGCTGATTACCCAGCCCAACATTGAGACCATCCTTGGGGACGATCTTGATATCCTTCATCAAGCCTGGCTTGCTGATCTGAATTCCGAATCAAACCTGATCTCCGACCCGGCCCTTGCCCTTGAGTTTGTCAGGGAACTCCCTCTGTCACGACTCGCCGGTGACCCGGAACTGCCTTTGAATATGCTCAGGGAAGGCCTTGCAATGTATCTGGAAGGTAGCAAAATTACCGGCACCTGGCAGATTCATCAAGCGCTTAACCTGAACCCGGGCCTTGCAATGGGATATTACACACTGGGATGGATCGCCTGTGCTGAAAAGGACTGGGAGGAAGCAGAGGAACAGCTAAGCATGGCGCTGATGCTCTTCGAGAAACCGGAAGAAATTGCCTGGTGTCACTCGCTACTGGCTCCGATTTACCTTAAACAACAGCGATGGGAACATGCGGCGGCAAGCATCAGGCTTATTTCGACTTATGCCGCATCCGATGATTTGCTTGACTGGGCACAGAATATCCTTCCTCGTCTCAGCCATATCATCGCTCTGCAAGCACCATTCAAACTCGATTCGGATTCCCTCGAATCCAGCCTCATGAGGAGTTTGTTTGAACAGGTCGACTCCGATCTGAACCCGGTTGAAAATGAGTCCACCTTGAGTACCGATCCAATTCACGGGTCAATTACAAAATATATTAACGTCTTGATGGAAGAAACCCACGCCCGGACCCTGACGAATTTTTACATGTCCCTCATCGAACAGTTTCCGGCAACAACTTTCCGCCATGAAATCACAGCAGTCGGGACTGTGGGATCCGCTATTTATGTAGAGGTCCTCGTTCATGCGAATTTCCCGGTTCATGCGAATTTCCCGGTATCCTTACAGAACCTTCCACCCGAGTTGCAGGTTCTCAAGTATGAGGGATATCCCCTTATTTTCCAGGTAATACCAACCGAAACAGGATGGCAGATCCTGGACTGGGAAGATGCGTGGTTCCCGGAATCGAACATATCGATTCCAGTACCGCAACCGGCTGATTAAAAATTCCACTCTTGTCCAATATAAAATTTCCTCCAATGGTTTAAAGCAAGGATTCCCCCAAGTGCCGACTGCATCCTGCGGTCGGATAGCAAGTGCCGACTGCATCCTGCGGTCGGATACCAAGTGCCGACTGCATCCTGCGGTCGGATTTTTAAAATGACACCTTCGAAAAACCGGCAAAACGTATAGACCTCCTCGCCGCCCGGATGCCTTATCCCATGGGCTAACCTTGTCCAAAATCAGAATTAAAAAATATAGCTCCTGCATCTAACACCTGCATTCTGCACATGCAATCTCGTAACCGTTGATATTAATCCAGCAGACTGATAGGATTCTCCCTCAGGTCCGTAACTTATGAGAACCGCGATTATCTCTGACATACATTCGAACGTCGCTGCACTGCAATCGGTACTGGCGAAAATCGATACCCTCGACTGCGACCGCGTGATCTGCGCTGGTGACCTTGTTGGCTACGCTGCGCACCCGAACGAAGTGCTCGACATGCTTCGCGAACTCCTCACAATTGGAATCCGCGGAAATCACGATATTGCCCTACTCGATCCGATCGAGTCTGAGACATTCAATGAATTCGCGAGGGAAGCCCTTTTCTGGACACGGAGTGTCCTCACCAAAGAAAATTCGAATTATATAAGAACACTCAGGGACCAGGAACAAATCGACGACATCATCATCGCCCACGGCAGCCTTCTCGACCCCGATGAGTACATTTATTCTCCATTCCAGGCTGCAAGGTCGCTCGAAATCGCGCCTTGCAGGATTACCGTGGTCGGCCATACTCATTATCCCGAGGTTTACCGTTTTGAACCGGATACCGGGCTGTGCCGCGATATCCTCGTTTCGGAAGGCGAGGTGGACCTCGAGGAGGGCTACCGATACCTCCTTAATGCCGGAAGTGTCGGTCAACCCCGTGACGGCGACTGGCGGGCGGGTTTAGCGATTTACGATAATGAGGGGAGCGGAAAAATTGAACTCCATCGCCTCGATTATGATGTTCATATGACCATGGATCGCATCATTGAGGTCGGTCTGCCCTCTATGCTTTCGGAACGCCTTCTCGAAGGCCGCTGATAATCCAAATCCGTTTATCCATCAGGTAATTTCAAAGAGGTTTCCCCTTGACTTGCAGAATTACCTCTTCAATGTATTATTCTCCGGAAAAATCATTATAATGCGGGTTATAACTGGAACGGACATAGGTGATTGTGGGAGTAAATTTTTTCGCATTTATGGGGTGTAAAAGAAGGTTACCTTTAATTTGGTCCTTATAGTAGGTAAAAACGGAAGATACGAAATTCTCGGCCAATTTGGTAAAGGCGGCCAGGCTACGGTCTATAAGGCGCAGAACCTTGACCAGCCGGGAACTGTCTTTGCCCTGAAAGTTGTTCACTATCGCGGAATCAAGATTGAGGCCGTGTACGATGGGGAAACATATCAAAGATATCACTGGGAATATCTGCTGACTTCAAGGCTCAATCATCCCCAGATTTCCACCGCTACCGATTATGGTGTCGATGAGGATGCGAAAGTTGTTTTCATGGCAAGACCGTATGTCGATGGCCCTACGCTGACAAAAGTTTTAAATCGTAAAGAACGAATTCCTGTAGCGGATGGATACAGGATCATCCTTTCGCTTGCCGGGATCCTGGACTACATCCATTCAAAAAACATCATTCACTGCGACCTCAAACCCTCAAATATAATCATGAAATTCAATGACCCGATCCTTATCGATTTCGGGCTTGTGGCAGGTGAGGATTCTCCGGCATATATGATTGGCGGTACTACCGGAACCATGTCCTACCTGGCCCCGGAAATCCTGGACTATGAACTGAGGGATGAATTCAGGTATTCTCCAAGCCGTGACTGGTGGGGCCTTGGATGTATTGCTTTCGGTATCTTCACCGGAAAGAGACTCTTCAAAAATACTGAAACAAAGGTTATCAGGGAAAAAATGAACCGCGGTTTTCCTCAAAAAGCCATTCAGAAAGTGCTCGACGGCCATCCGGGAAAACTCCTCGTTAACTCACTTCTCGAAAGAGACCCAAATAAGCGAGCCTCCTCAAAGTTAGAACTCCAGAAAATCGGTACCTACGTTTCGGAGGAAAACAATCACAGATCCTGGCATTTGCGTAACAAATAACTGTCCGGATATTTCCTCTATACTGGTTATTGATCATTATTGCCCCTGGCTGATCGAAGGAGTAGCCCGGGAACCCTCAGAGGATTGACTGTAAATTCGCCTAAGACCAATCCTGTTAATTAATTATTGATTCGACATTAGGGACACCATCTTTTTGCCAGTCATAACCTCGAAGCATCCTGAACGCGTGGCGTCGTCAAGCTGAGATCGGGGACACCTCTTTTCGCCCGTCGAAAAGCAGGTGTCCCCCTCAATTCCAGTCAATTTTTGTTTAACAGGATTGGATTAAGTAAGCCAGGTGTGATCCTGTAAGGGTTTCCGCACTACTCCCCTTTAAAAATACCTGCGATCGCTTCAAATATTAGTTCCACCACACCAAGTTGCGCAAGAATTATTATTATAAAAATAATCCAGCTTACATTCGCTGCCAGCAAGCCCTGTTTCGCCATATTTTCCTTCCGTGCAAATTCAGGAAGGGGATATTCCTCCCTGATAACCTTGAGTTCCGCGGCATATGATTGCCGGACCGGTTCCGCCAGATCCAGCGGCTCGTTATAGACACCTTCCTCCAGGCCTGCCTCCAGCATCAGGCGGTATGAAATATCGATCAGTTTCCTTGCGAAGTCGATCTCCCTTTGGAATTCAATTTTTTCGACAGGATCCGCCGGCGCCTGGATTCCCGCGAGTATGGCGTAATGATCGGTTATTTTCTTGAACGCTCGGATAACAAGAAGTTTGTATTTGAATTTCTGGTTCTTTGCCGTAAGTTCGAACTGTAGCGTCCTTGCGCGTGTATGGAGCTTGCTGATCGCCGGTGCGATCACTTTCAGAGTGTTTTTTGCGGACGCCTGGGGTCCCGAGGTTTCATCAAGGTAATTGATAATTGTCCTGAGATCGGGCTTGGGATTTTCCGTAGCGGCTGATATTGTTTCGAGCGAGACCATTGTATTTATACTATCGGATTATACAGCACACGCATTTCGGTTACACCCTGAGCTTGACACTTTCCCCCCATAAGTATAAACTCCTGAAAAAGCCCAGGGGCGTGGGGAAGTGGATAATTCCCGCTGCCCCCGCAACTGTATCGGGCGACGCCTTTCCAGATACGCCACTGGTTTTTTAAAACCGGGAAGGCATGGACAAGGCGGCTGACCCCGTAGCCAGGATACCCATCCCCCTCGGCAACACCGTAAACGCTTTCGGTGGGAAGGCGACGCGGAACTACCATAAATAGTTTCCTCGCGCCCGTCCTTCACCGGACGGTTTTTTATTTCAAATCCAAAGACGAGGTGCTTTATGCGCTGCTACACAATCATTTTTATTTCATTAATTTCTTTTACCGTTATAATAGGTTTTGGCTGCAGGGGATCCAACCCGATCCTGAACGACATCGGCGATCCTGCATATTCTCAGCTCTTGTCCGGCTCACGTTTGCTTGCGCGGTTCGATCCGGATTCAGGCTTCGTCTGGCTTGCCGCCCCCCCGGGTATTATTAAGCCTGATTCAGAAGTGGCTGTTACAACATCGGACGGGGCATTGAGACAACTCTCGACCTACCCCGACGGGCGTTTTCTTTACAGGTTCCCCGGTGATCAAGAATCATTTTGTATCGTAACCTGGACTGATTTTAGCGGAACCTCTCATACCCAAACTATTGTCGTGACCGATCCTGATGATGATCTGACTGCAAATATCAGGTCGACCGGCCTGTACTGCAACCGGATTTTTGAGTACAAGGGCACTACCTGGATTATAAATTCCGGCGACGATGAACTGGCTGTACATGACACGGATTCTCTTGTGAAATTATCTTCAGATATTGATCTGCCCGAATTTTCAAACCCCTGGGAAGCTGATTTCACCTCACCGACAAGTGGACTCATCACCACTTTATTTAACGGGGTTTTCTCTTTCGATATCCAGACCGGTCACACACCCGCGATAACCACAGTAGGATTCCGCGAATTCGCCAGTCCGAACGGCGTGACAATTGCCGG
>DAOVJF010000180.1 GCA_030673355.1 Planctomycetota bacterium
AATAATAATTATCCGGTCGCAGATCATGGACACTTCCGGAAGGATATGTGTCGAGAGAATAACGGTATGCCCGAGGCCGAGTTCCTTGATCAGATCGCGAATTTCCGTGATCTGTCTCGGATCCAGACCGGTAGTAGGCTCATCCAGGAGCAGCACCTCTGGATTTCCGATAAGCGCCTGGGCTAACCCGGCCCTCTGCCGGAATCCCTTTGACATTGTATTGATAATTTTTCCTTCTACCGATGACAACCCGCACTGCCCTATCACGGTTTTCAGCGCTTCATTTCTCTCCCTTGGACCGATACCCTTAATCCTTGCCACAAATTCAAGGTAGTCCCTTACCCTCATATCCATGTAAAGAGGCACATGTTCCGGGAGGTACCCGATTTTCTTGCGTACCTCCAGGGAATCGTGGAAAATATCATATCCCTCGATCTTGGCCGTTCCACCGGTCGGCGGGACGAAACATGTCAGCATTCTAAGCGTTGTGGTTTTCCCGGCTGCATTCGGTCCGAGAAACCCCAGGATCTCGCCTCGTTGGACATTAAAGGTTATCTTGTCGACGGCGACTGTCGATCCATATCGCTTATAGAGGTTTTCGACTTCTATCATCTATCTTTCCTTAAATCCAATAAACACACACGCAACACCCGTCCCGTTCAAAACGTTCTGAATTATTATCTGCATAAAGGGTCATATTTTCGCTTTAGTTGTAAAAGTATTTAACATTATAGAGATTGGATATTTTCAATCTCCTTAATTCTAATTTAACACGAGTTGACTAAAACATTAAGATTCTCGAATCCTGAATCAGGTTTTACCCTGCACCCGTCCATGATGAGAGAGGGTTCTTTTTTTTTGAAGCGGGATAATGCTTGTTTTTTGGATAAACAGGGACCCCTGCCTACCAGCTTGCGAGGTAATCCGGCACGGAAAAATCCGGAGCCGTGTTAATTTCAGGAACGCTTACTTTCCCCTTGAAAGATTCTTTCACCAGAACCTCCATATCCACATTATTTCTCAGATCGAGCTGTTTCCTCAGGAACTCCACCACAACCGATGAGGGTGGGATTTCAGTAAGGCCCTCGGTTTCCTCCATGCCAAGCTGCTTGAAATGGAACGCGTTAAATACCTTCTGCTCGTTTTTCTTTATCAGGCCGGGCTTATTGAAAAATTGATAACCCTTTTCGAGCACCATAAAATCCTGGGGATATTTTTCGGGATTGTATATCTTTACCAGGCGGAAATAATTGGCCTGTGCGTTCTCCGAGGTGGTCCCCTTTTTCACGCCAAGCGTCCAGTAATGGCGGTTTGCAGACGTTATCTCATCCAGGAGCATCTCGCGTTTCACTTCACTGCGCGTCTTATCGGTTTGGGTAAGGTTAACGAGTTGATTGACCATCTTCCTGGTTTCCTCAATTACGAAGGAGAAATCTTCCTCGATGATTAATTCCGGTTTTGTATCGCAGACAACAAACAGGCGATTGAAATAATCAAGGGATTTCTCATCATTGTCGGTCCAGAAATATGCAAGACCCAGGTTCTGTAACGCCTGCCAGTTATCCGGATCGCTCTCCAGTATGGTTTCCCATTCCATTATTGCCCCAAGCATGTTGTCGACTTTTGCCGCGAGGTAGCCGGCCTGGATGTGCGAAAATGATATTGCATGCTCGATTTCCTCTTTGCTCGCCCCGGCATCGCCGGCAAGTTTAAATGCCTCCCGGCTCTTTTCAGGCTCGCCATGTTCGAGGAAATGAAATCCGAGAAGCATCAGCCCGTCCACGCGCTGCTTACCCTCAAGTTCCTTGTAACCTTCGCTCAGGATCCGGCTCCAGTAATGAAGGCCGAGGTTTGGTTTTTTCAGCTTGATGTACATCAGGCCGAGAAGGAATTCAGCCTCGACCCGATCCGGTTTGCCCTCATCTTTAAAATAGTTCTCAAGGTACCTCGCTCCAGCCTCGTAATCGGCAAACTTGTATGCCATCCTGCCGATAAGGCCGACGGGAAATTCAAACTCCTTCTCAAGGTAATCGTACGAATACTCATCAAGTGCCGCCGGCCAGTCGACCTCGATCGGGTTTCGCCATACCGACAGAAATCTCAGTCTGGCTGCATCTTTTGATTCATTGGCAAGCAGCCAATCAGCCGCTTCCCTTGCTTCGTCATGCCTCCCGAGCCTCATGGAAATTACAGCCCACAGCTTGTGAGCGAATTCCGCCCCGGATTTATCCCTGAGGGTTAAATATCTCTCAAGGCGATCTACCGAGGCTTTCGGTTTGCCGGCTTCAAAGTCGATCATCGAGATTAAGCCTGATACGATTGCATCGCGGATTCCGGTCTTTTCTCCCGATTCCAGTACCCTCTTCGCACCGTCACTGTCACCATCAAGAAAGCGTAGAATCCCAAGCCTCAGGAATCGTTCATTCGCGATCTGTAACCATGGCGGGATTCGATTCCCGGCAATTGCCATCACATGGCTTTCCGCCAGATCAAGCGCGTTCGCTTCAATCTCCTGATCAGCGAGTTTTACCCTCGAAATGAGTAAGGCTTCAGTCATTGTTTGATTGGTGATCCCACCACCACTGGCTTGTACCAACAGCTTGTTTGCCTCCTCCCAACTGTCGTGCAATGCTTGTATGATTCCTTTCCTGTAGTCCGCAAAAGCTATAACCGACTTATCCCCTGACTTAATCATCTCGTAATGTTCCATGGCCTTAACCGGGTTGCCGCGCGATTCCTCAATCATTCCAAATCGCAGGCAGAGCAATGGATGATCGTTGTATTGTTTCGCCAGGCTTTTAAGCACTGTATCCGCTTCCCCGACATCGCCGCTCATAAGCTTTAAAACTGCTATACGGTATGAGTATGCCGGGTTTGTTTTTTCCTTTTTCTTTAAATTCTTGAATATCTCAAGACCGGTCTGGGTATCTCCCGATCCCTGGTAGCTGACACCGAGCAGGTATTGAAGTATAGGGTTCTTCTCGTACTTGAAGGCCTCCATAAGGATGTCGATCGCTTCTGTGAAATTCCCGTCGCGAATCCTGTCACGGGCTATACGGGTAATTGTCTGGGCAACCGCCCCGGGATTGATTCCCTTGGCGCCGTTCAGGTGGCCGTTCCCTACAATCTCACCGAGTTGCCCGAATAAATTCTCGTCATCGCCGTGCTTATTGAATAGATACGGTAACAGCCAGTTCCCGAGTTCTTTATCGGACGGCACCAGTTTCATGGCCCGAAGTACAACAGGTAATCGTTTATTGGATAATTGCCCGGATTTGAGATAGAGCCTTGCCAGGCTCAATGCCATTTCATTGGTGTCCTTACGGCCGTACACTTTCTCGATAAGCTTGATATCGTCAGACTTTGCCACCTGCTTTTTGATAAGCATGCTCGCGAAGATATCCTCTTCCGGGTTCGACACCTTGCGGTTTTCAATATTCATCCGGTAGATATTTAATGCGTCCTCATCGGATCGGCCGTCTTCCGCAAGCGCTGCTCCCAGTTTCACCGCGACTTCCTTCTTCTCCTTCTCGGACGGTTCAGGATGCTTGATGTACTTGATCAATGCGTTAGCACGCGACCCATCGATCCGGCCACCCTTCATAACCACCTCTTTCAATGCTGACAGGATCTCTAATTTTTCGGGCTCCACAGCATGAGCCATACGGTAAATTCGCCCGGCTTCCTCCGTAATTTTATTCTCCGCCATGTATGCTTCCGCGAGGGCCAGGACCACGTTGTCCACATCTGAGCTTACATTGTCCCGAAGAGCCTGCTGGAACACCATTACGGGAGTTTCACCCTTAGCCCCGCTCTCCGCATATCTTCTGGCAAGGTTCAGGGTATTTTCGTGCTCTCTCGGCATCTCATCGAAAAATGCCTGGAAGATATTCATCGCTTCATTGTCCTTGCGGCCCGCGAGACGGTATTTCTCCGAAAGGATGCTCAGCATGGTTGTTCGTTTGGAGTGGCTGGCCCACATCAACTCGTACACCCTGCACGCGTCCTCATCATCCGCGTGGGTGGCAAGAAGATGCACGATCAGTTTCCCTGCGAGTTCTTTATCCTTCGTTTTCTTAAAATGATCCATAAGGAGCCGAACCTGTTCGGATGTCAGGCTGGGCAGGTTGACCATGATCATGATCCTGGCCTGCAGAAAGAGTTCCTCGTCCGGGGAAAATTTCAACGCACGCTCTATCACCGGGAGGGCTTCGGTTATAACTGTTTTCTGGCTGGCGTAAGTCCGCGCGAGACCGTAAAGGAAATCCTTGTTCGTTGAAAATTCGTGGAAAGCCTTGCGGTAAACAGCCAGTGCTGTACGATCGTATTTCCCGAGATTTCTGTAACACATCGCGAGACCGTATGTTATGTCTTTGTTATCCAATGCGCGCTGGTGCATCCTCGAAAACAGCGGCAGGGAATTATCATCGAATTTTTCAAGTTTGGAATATTTATTGCAAAGCGTGAACGCAATGATGTTATTGTTCGGGAGTTTCTTTACCGCAAGTTCAAGAAGCTCGACAGCCTTTGAATTGTCCGTGCTTTCGACCACCTCGCTCAACAGCTTGGCTATATCGCCAAGACCGTCCGGGCGCCTGAGACCTTCCTCTATCACCTCAAGTGCCTGGTCGATATTTCCAGCCTTGAAATGGGCAGCCGCATTGAGATAATAGGCTCGGAGGAGCTCATTTGAAAATTTTCCAGGATTTTCCGGGTCGATCAGGGCAAGAACATTGCTTGTCGCCTGCGCACACTGCTCCCAGTCACCATGGCCGAATGCATCCTCGGCTTTTTTCAGGAGCTTGTCGATCTTGCGCCCTGGTCCAAATATGTTGCCTATAAGGGTCACAAGGCGGTTATTATAACAGAGTTTATCGGGGTGAGAAGCACAAAAATCATTTTAAAAACAGATTTCATGGGTCTTAAATTTAAATCGGTTAGTGTTTAATTAAATTTGGCGTCAACAATGCGGTGTTTCTACTTGACAGGTTATAAGCTTCGCTCGTAGACTTGACCGGGCTATGACTGATAAAGACAAAAAAGTGAAAACCTCCCTCGGACGGGGTTTAGGCTACGCACCTGAGGAACCGTACTGTCCGGTATGCCTGGAACTCGGTTTCAGGGAAAAATTGCATAATGTTGAGGGCCTGCCGGTTATAGCTCCGAATCCACAGGCTATAAAAGGCGCGCCAAGAGTGGTCGACTGCGTGGCGGGATGCAGGTATTCACTCGAACCGTACTACAATCCCCGTTCGGATGGGACCTTCTGCTACATCCTGATCAAATCCGAGAGAAATATCAACGCGATTGTCAATCATTACTGGTTCCACCCGGATTGGATATATCCTCCTTTGTAATAAACTACACCTGACCCTCTTTCCCCGCTAACCCTGTCCGCACAAAAATCCATGGGACGATCCACGACACAACCAGCCCTGAAACAAAATACCGCAACGCTTTTAACATGTATTCCGTAAATCCGCCCGGCTCAATTTCAAATTCGCCAAACAATACTTTCAACCCCAGAAATACCGCGAAAACGATTACAAGCCCGATGACAACCCGACCGATTCGCGCCTTCATCCGGCCACCGGCATCGAACCCGACAATCCTGCCCTCGATTATAAAACCCAGCCCCAGTCCCGACATCGCACCCAGCACCCCGTTCCAGTCGGGAATCCTGAAAATTATGAAGAGAATTAAAGGAATTACCAGAATTAATGCCGCCTGAATCGCAACCGGGATCCTCGACAGCACCCTCCGCCATCGCTTTTCTAGCAAAATCCATAAAGCCGTAAAAACAAGCCCGATTATCCATCCACCGATCACATCCTGAGGGAAATGCACCCCGATATACATCCGCGAATACCCTATCAGTAAAAACAACGTCCCCGCCAATATCCAGAGCCATAACTTGTTCGCATGGTACGCGAGATATCCCCATCCCGGCGCGACCCCCTGCGCGTGATTGCTCGGCCAGGACGGTGAAAATTCCTGCATCAATGGATGTATGCCATTATGCGAGCCAATAT
>DAOVJF010000459.1 GCA_030673355.1 Planctomycetota bacterium
AGCTCCCAGCTGAGAACATCGACAAAGACAAAGACGTTGGACTTGATTCCAGCGGTCAAATCGTATATAAGGCAAGGAGGAGACTCCTGGCCGGTTCCGGTGAGTCCAAGGTGGGGTTCGGCAGTGATGATTGTGCTTGATGTGTTGAAGAGAAGCACCCTGACCTCCGGGCGAACGTAGCCGCGAAGATACGCATCGCCGATTGCCATGCCGTCGGATAGATGCTCGCTTAACTCAGGGTTCTGCTCGCCAATAGCCTGCCAGGTTCTGACTGAATACTCGGCGCCCAGGGTGAGGTTATTGTGGTAGTCAAAGCCTGTGGCAAGATGACCCTGGATGTTCCCATCGATTTCCACGCCTGCATAGAAGTCGAAAACAACCGCCCCGAGAAACGGACCAAAATTGAATGACGCTGAATGTACGTAAACCAGTTTTTCCTGGTGGATATCATAATCCCCGTCGCCCGTCGCCAGCAGGTCAAAGTTGAAATCGAGTGAGCCTGACGCGGTGGTGAGGAAGTAGGTCAATTTCTGGGAGTCGAAAACCATGTCGACTTCGATTCTGGGAGCGAAGCTAACTTCCCCGTCTGGAATCTCTACTGTGATGAATTCATCGGAATAGAGCTCGAGCCCAGACAGAGGCACAACCAAGGGAGGGTACTCGTAGACCTCGGCGGCGGATCGGGGGCTTGCCGTTGATTGAGCCAGGGACTCGCCGTGATGGCTGAAATCCAATAACGCCGTCAAATGCCCCTGCACAATTGCGTCTTCCAGTGTGGCCTGGGTTGTATAAATAATCAGTGAGGAGCCGGTGTCCTGAACGGACTCAACTTTGCGGAGGTACCCCCCTTTCTCTGACCCCATCAGTATGTCGCCTGTTTCAATCTCAGGTGGAGTGCCCGAATAGTCGAATTTGTACTGATCTCCCAGAACGGCTGCCAGGCTGAGCGGAAGGCTGTCGATGTCTTTGAGATTACTAACGGTCACAAGGCTGTCGAGCACGGTTACTGTACGAGTGGCGAGAACCGGACCGCTCTTGTTCGAACTCACAACGACTTTGATTTCCACCGATGTATCCGAAGACACGCCAGCCGCGTGGAAATTTGTGGTTGCTGAAGAGGGCGAGGCGAATGTACCTGCCGAGGGAGGGTAAACTGCCCAATGGTAGGTGATCCCGGTATCGCCGCTTGCAGTGACAGCAAAGGTCCCGTAAGAATGCTCATCCACGGTACCGGGGCCTTCGATGCTACCTACTGTGAGTTTGCCGTCGTTACCACCACCCCCGCACCCCAACACGAGATGCACCAGAATCACAAGTACAATGAACGTTGAGACACGCATAGTGTTCCACTCCTATGGCCTAGTATTACATAACCATGATATACCGTTGTTTTGGTGATTTGTCAAGAGCTGTGGGGATGGGGCTCCGCGCTCCTTTAGGTGCTAGTTTTTATCGACTAACCTGACTACCCTTCTCTTTCCAGCTCTTAATATGCCGTTAACAGGTTGCGATAGAGTTTGAAGCTCATCGGTGATTTTATCTTCATCGCCATCGTCCGGTTTGAAATAAACCCCTCCGCCTTTTATCAGCCGACGTGCTTCGCCTTTCGATTTCGCGAGTTCAGTCGCGGCCATCAGGTCGATTACCCTTGCTCCACCCTCCGAAACAAGATCGCTCGTGATCTCGAAAACCGGGATATTTTCTTCCTGCGGGAGTTCGCGTTGGGAAAATACCTTGACAAAATGACCCTGTGCGGATTGCGCGGCTTCTTCGGAATGGAATTTCTTCACGATATCGAACGCGAGCGACTTCTTCGCGTCCATCGGATGCATCGTGCCGTCTTTCAGGGATGCTTCCAGAATCTCACGCTCCTCGTGGGAGTAGAGAGTAAGGAGCTGCCGCCATTTGCCGATCAGTTCGTCGGGGATACGCATGGTTTTGCCGTACATGTCGACAGGGTTCTTGGTAATGCCGATGTAGTTATCGAGGCTTTTCGACATCTTCCGATCGCCGTCGGTGCCTTCGATTAAAGGCATAATCACAAGGCATTGCGGTTCCTGGCCGTAGCGTTCCTGGATCGTTCGCCCGACCAGGAGATTGAAACGCTGGTCGGTTCCGCCGAGTTCGATATCGGCCTCGATAGCGACCGAATCATATGCCTGCGCGAGCGGGTAGAGAAATTCCATGATGCTGATTGGTGTTCCTTCCTTGTATCGTTTCTCGAAATCGTCCCGTTCGAGCATACGGTGTACGGTGAACGATTTCGCCAGCGCGAGCACATCCATAAAATTCAACGGTTTGAGCCATTCGGAGTTGTAGCGTACTTCGGCTTTTTCGTAGTCGATGATTTTCGCAGCCTGGTCGAAATAAGTCTCCGCGTTTGCCCGGACAGTGTCCCAGTCGATTGCCGTACGCTCGGAATCGCGTCCGGATGGATCGCCAATGAAACCTGTGAAGTCGCCGACGATCAGGATGATCTGGTGACCGAGGTCCTGGAAGTCGCGGAGCTTCTGGAGCACGACAGTGTGCCCGAGATGGATGTCCGGGCGGTTGGGGTCGAGGCCGAGTTTTACCCTGAGCGGTTTATCGTCATCTATCGCTTTTTTAATTTTCTCCCTGAGTTCGTCCTCGGGGATGAGTTCGACAGTATTTCGTCGGATGAGTTCGAGTTGTCTTTCAATCGACTGTTCCATGGTGGTCACCGGAAAATACCAGGATGCTGATATGAGGGAGATTATAGCAGAGAGAGGAATTAAAAGGGGGCCCTCAAATCAACATTGCCGACCGCGTCCACTATATCTCAATTCTACCAGACTGCACCCAGAATCCCGCACCGCTTCCAAACTTCCGGGCACT
>DAOVJF010000352.1 GCA_030673355.1 Planctomycetota bacterium
ACATAAATATCTTGAATCAGCTGTGAAATCCGGCGCTGGACTTCTTGTGGTCGAGCGGGAAGTTATCGAATCGAATCCTGAAATTCTAAAACCGGCTGGCGGGGCTCCATTACTCATAACTGACAATACCCGGCATGCCGCGTCAATCCTTGCGAGTGAATTTTATGGACATCCGAGCCGGGAAATTGAAATTCACGGCATAACAGGCACCAAGGGAAAAACAACAACGGTACATATACTCGCCGGCATTCTGAAAACAGCGGGACGAAAACCGGCAACGATGGGTACGCTTGGGATCGAGTTCGGGGACGAGCACTGGAGGTCCGATCTCACGACACCGGGTCCGATCGAGTTCCATAGCAGGCTCAGGTTTCTTGCGGACCTTGGCGCGACAGATCTCTGCTGCGAGGTGAGCGCCCATGCGGGAGCATTATCAAGGACATCGTCAGTCAAATTCGCGAGTGTAACTTACTTGAATCTTTCCCGCGACCACGGAGATCATTTTTCAGAGGATGAGTACCTCGACGCGAAAGTCCGGATCGTTAAGGATGCCGTAAATATTAATCCCGACATTATCGCTATCGGTAATATCCGCGACCCTCATTATGAGGCGTTTGTAAACCCGACAAAAAAGGGTAACCGTTTGAGTTTCGCAGCGTTCGAGGAGAATGAGGATCATGAAAATATTTCATGCGATCTCAAAGTCCGGATTGTCGAACACACATCGCAGGATTTGAACATTGTTATCAACACGTCCGGCTGGAAGCAGGAAATAGCATTGCCCCTGGTCGGACGATTCAACGCACAGAATGCGGCCGCGGCAGCTTCGATTGCATCCGCGATTGGAATTTCGGGGGAAAAAATTGGTGTGGGTTTGAGCTTAGCGACCCCGATTCCGGGACGTCTCGAACGGATCGACATGGGCCAGGATTTTCTGGTCGTTGTCGATTACGCACACGCGCCGCAGCCGGCGGCGGAAGTGCTGGCCTGTCTGAGGGATCTGACAAGGGGCCGTCTGATCGGTGTAATGGGCGCGGGCGGTTCGAGAGATCGCGGAAAGCGGCCGCTTATCGGCGAGGTCCTTTCAAGAGACTGCGATATCGCTGTAATTACATCCGACAATCCCCGGAAGGAAGAACCTCTCGACATCATCAATGACATACTTGTGGGTGTAACGCGGGAAAATTCCAGTACGGAAATAATCACGGAGGTCGACCGAAGTAAAGCAATCGGAATCGCCCTTGGCAACGCGTTACCGGGAGATACAGTCGCGATTCTAGGGAAAGGGCACGAGACATACCAGATATTCAAGGACAGGACGATCGATTTCGACGATCGGGAAGTCGCCCGTGAATGGCTTTTGGAAAAATTTAAGGAACGGGTGAGCGAATGAACATACAAACCGGGAGACGCCAGTATTAAGAGTCCCTAACAAAATGGCTATGCGAACGGGGAAATAAAAATATGAAATTAACACTGGGAGAATGGAGAGACGCGACAAACGGGGAAATCCTCGCGGGCGATCCCGGGATATTTGTCGGCGGCGATGGTCCGGGCGGCCTGTCAATCGATTCACGAGCGATCGAAAAGGGCCAGTGGTTTATCGCGCTTATCGGGGTAACCGGTACGGATGGGCATGACTATCTGAAAGACGCAATTGCAGCGGGAGCGGGCGGGGTAATCGTCTCGGACCTGAAAGCTTATGAAAGTACCGTCCAGGCCGACTACCCCAACCTGCCCGCTTTACTAGTGGACGGCACCACTCTCGCGCTCGGCGACGCCGCCCGTTCGTTGCTTGATAAATTCTCCCCCTTTGTCATAGCCATCACGGGAACGGTCGGAAAGACCGGCGTGAAAGAAAATATCGCACACCTTCTGAGAATTCGGGGGCCTGTCCTTAAAACCAGGGAGAACTGGAATACGGAGATCGGGCTGCCGTTAACGGTTTTTGAAATCACACCCGAACACAAAGTGGCGGTTCTCGAATGCGCGGCCAGGGGACCCGGCCAGGTTCACTATTTAAGCATGATAGCAAGGCCCGATGTCGCCGTTATCACTCACATCGGCCCGGGCCATCTAAGCGAGTTTGGAGACCTCGAGGGGGTCGCCAAAGCCAAATGGGAAATTGTTGACGGGTTAAAGGATGATGGCGTTATCATCGCGGACATGGAATCAATTTACACGGGTGACACCGGAATTTCTCAAAACATGATTACATTCGGCCTTTCCGATAAATGCACGGTTCACCCGTTAGAAATTAAAATTCTGAATGATTCCACGCTCTCAGTCATTGCTACTCCCCACGGTTCATTCAACACGGAAATACCGGGATCAAGCCGTGCCGACCTGTTGAACGCACTCGCAGCGGTAGCGTGCGTACAACAGATACCGGGTAGCCTTACGCTTGACGAGATAGCATCCGCACTTAAATCACTCCCATCGACTCCCGGACGCCTCGAAAAAATTATACGCGCGAGCGGGATCGAGGTTATTTTCGACGGCTACAACTCGAATCCGATATCACTCGCGAACGCGCTCGAACTCCTCGCCAGGCGAAAAACTCTTGCCGGCGGCGGGGAAATTTGTCGGAGGGTCGCGATTTTAGGCGACATGCTGGAGCTCGGGGAGGAAGAGGGAAAATATCATCTTGACGCGGGAACGCATGTCGCGAATTTAAATATCGACGTTCTTCTGACAGTTGGAAACCTGGCAAAATATATCGGTGAAGCTGTCGATGCAGAAAAACCGGATAAGATCGCTTGCATACATTACGGATCAACAGACGAATGCGCACGGGACCTGGGTGCACGGTTAATGCCTGGCGACCTTGTATTAATCAAGGCAAGCCGTTCATTGGAATTTGAAAAACTTCTGGATACCGACTGGTAGAAAATTAATGTCATTGTCACGCGGACAAATAATACTACTCTCATCGCTGGTCGCATCGATCATCCTGACATATTTCATTACCTGGATACTGTCGCGTCGACCGGGCGAAGGGACCGTAATCCGCGGCCAGGGTCCGGAACATCACAGGATTAAAGCCTCTACCCCGTCTACCGGCGGACGCGCGTTCCTTGCCACACTTGCGATCGTCGGGTTTCCAGCATCGATCGTGATTATGGATCCAAGGGGAATCATCGGGATCGCTGTCGGGTTACTTACCGGACTGATCGGCCTTGCCGACGACACGATCAAGGTCATGAAGAAGGACTCATCCGGCCTGAAAGCGAGGTACAAGCTCCCGCTGCAAATTCTTGTCGGACTTCTCGCGAGCGCGGCATCGTTTTATTTCATGGCCGACAGTTCGTTGAGGATTCCGTTCATACACCAGTCCATAAGTATCGGGTTCTGGAAAATCCCTGTCGGGCTGTTCTGTTATCTCACCATAATTAACGGTGTGAATTTTACCGACGGCCTGGACGGGCTGGCATCATCGACCGTGCTGGCCGCAGGCCTGGCGCTGGGAATATCGTTATGGACAACGGGGCTCGGAACAGCCATCGTACCTGTCATCCTGATGGGTATGTGCATTGGATTCCTTCCCTTCAACTGGAACCCGGCAAAAATATTCATGGGGGACACAGGATCATTAGCACTTGGCGGCGCGCTGGCGGCGTGTGCGATCGCGACAGGGCTCGAACTGGTCCTGCTCATCATCGGCCTTGTTTTCATAATCGAAACAGCATCGGTGGTTACACAGGTTGTGTATTTCCGCATTACAGGCGGAAAGAGAATTTTCCTGATGACACCGATTCATCACGCATGGGAATTGAGGGGATTCAAGGAGCCCCGGATAGTCATGGGAGCGGTTATTACAGGGATCGTCGGCGGTGTAGTCGGATGGTGGTCATCCTGAATCAAGC
>DAOVJF010000443.1 GCA_030673355.1 Planctomycetota bacterium
GGCTGGTCACGCATCACGAACGCATGGACGGTCGCGGTTACCTAAAGGTGAAAGGAGATAATATTCCTCTACTCGGTCGGATTCTCGCGATAGCCGATGCGTTCGACGCTATGACTTCCGACCGTCCCTACCGTAAAGGGTCGCCGGCCAGTGTTGCCAGGCTTGAGCTTAAGAAAAACGCTGGTACCCAGTTTGATCCTGACCTCGTGGACGTGTTTTGCCATGTTCTGGATAAAAATACCGATGAAAATGGCAGGATGACTTTCGAACGCCTTGAGGAAATCAACAAGCGGAGCCAGGTCAGTTTCAAGTACGGCAAAGATGCGATGTACACCGTCCTGAAACCTCTGTCCGAGGAAGAGCGCGCCAAGCAGGATGAGCGAAGGAAGAGCGCGACGAAGAAAATTGCCGCGGCTGGCGGTAACGGTAAAGCCGATGAGGAGGCTGCGACCACTGCAAATATCGAGGATGAGGGTGAGAAGAGTATTTTGGAAAAAGGTTAATTTGAGGAAGGGAAGGTCGATATAAACTCATTGTAACCTCTGTAAACCGTGGAAATCCTGACTTAAACAAATTTAATTAAAAAAACCCGCTACCCCTTGTAAGGGTAAGATTTGTAAAGTATACTTTTAGTGAATGAGGCTACGGGAGAAAAGTGTGCATTACGCTCCCGATCTCAAATCTGGCAAAGGGAATAGCTTTGAGGCATTCGCCAACAAGCGTTACCCAAGCAAGATTTCCTGAATTGCCACACTGTCCATCGCAACATAAATGCAGCAAAAGCCGGGTCCTAAACAGGCCCGGTTTCTATTTATTAGCGATGGGGATCCTGGTTTACAAACACTATAATTTGCTTGATACAGATTCGAGAATTTCTAAACATTATCCTATTCCCCCACTCCGCTTTCACCTTTCGTGTGCCAGATGGTAGAATAATCCATTAACGAGACCTATGGACGAACTACCGGAAAAAATTAATCCCCTGGCCAGTATGCCATCGGAGCCGATCGATCCCGCGGTCGATCCTGGTGCCCTTATCTCAGTAATTGTGCCGCTGATAAATGAGGAGGGCACAATTGTCGAACTCTTTGATAAGGTAAGAGATGTTTTCCAGGAGCTTCAGCGGGACTACGAGATTATTTTTATTGACGATGGCAGCACCGACTCGAGCTGGCAGCTGCTCAGGATGCTTTACCAGGAATACCCGATGAATGTCCGCGCGATCAGGTTCCGGCTCAACAAGGGAAAAGCCGCAGCGCTTGCCGCTGGCTTCGAACTCGCCGAGGGGGAAATCATTTTCACAATGGACGCCGACCTCCAGGACGATCCATCGGAAATTCCCCGATTCCTTGAATGCCTTGCCAGTGGAGCCGACCTGGTAACCGGTTACAAGAAAAAACGTCGGGACCCGCTGCACAAGGTTATCCCGTCGAGGTTTTTTAACTGGGTTGTCAGCATGGCATCGGGACTTCGCCTGCACGATTACAACTGTGGTTTCAAGGCATACAGGAAGGAAGTAATGGACGATGTTCATCTTTATGGTGAACTGCACCGCTATATCCCGTTCCTCGCGAATGCCCGCGGCTTCAAAGTAAAGGAAACCATCGTGGAGCATCATCCGAGGACATCGGGAGTCAGCAAGTACGGCATGGAGCGGTATTTCCGGGGTTTCTTCGACTTGTTCACAGTCATTATGCTCACACGATTTTCACGGAAACCGCTTCACCTGTTCGGGGGCATAGGTTCTTTCCTTTTTATTATCGGCCTTGTGATTAACATGTGGCTGACATGGATATGGCTTTGGGGCGCGGCTATAGGCAACAGGCCGTTGTTGTTCCTTGGAGTCCTTTTGATGGTGGTCGGTATACAGCTATTTGCTATTGGTCTTGTGGGAGAAATGATTAATTCCGCGAAACCCAGGGATGATTCCGACCGTCCGATCAAAACCATTCTCAAATAACTCAAATGATTCCCATCCTGGAGAATACATCGACTGAAATCAAGCGGGTGGGTATTGTTATCCTTAATTACAACGGAAAAGATGTTTTGCCGGGCCTTCTCGAATCCCTTACCAAAATCGACTACCGGAATTTCAGGGTGTTTCTTATTGACAACCATTCTGAAGATGATTCGATCGTACAAGCGAGGGATAATTATTCAAATAAACTTCCCCTGGAAATTATCGAGAATGAAGAGAACCTGCTATTTTCAAAAGGGAATAATGTCGGGATTAAAAGTGCGGTCAATTGGGAAGCGGATTACATCATCCCTTTAAACAACGATACTGTTGTCCCGCCAAAAATGATCGACGAACTTGTTGAATTCATGGAGCGGCAACCGAATATCGGGATCGTTGGTCCGATGATCCATTTCTTTGAACCTGGCAACACGATCTGGGGCGCCGGGGGGATGGTAAATATATGGTGGGGACTGGTCAGGCACAGGGGGATACGCGAGAAGGACAACGGACAGTTTTCAGAACCCGCGAAAGTGGATTATGTGTCGGGTGCAGCGTTGATGGCCCGTACGGAGGTTTTTACCCGGTTGAACATGCTCGATGAAAGCTTCCCGATGTATTACGAGGACACGGATTTCTGTTACCGTGCAGGGAATCGGGGATATGAAACCTGGTACGTACCGACATCGTCCCTTATTCATCTTGTAAGTGTCGCTGCGGGAGGTCAGGCGTCGAGGTTTAAAATTACCAGGAGATTTTCAGCAGGGATGAAATTTTTCGCGCGTCACGCGAAATGGTATCAGTGGCCAACGATTCTGCTGGGCCAGGTATATGAAGCGATCAGGGTTGGGTTGCTGGTAATAAGGGGGATGTAGGCGAATAATGAGTAAAAGATTAATAGTTACTTTCGATCTTATGCAATAATGCAAATATACTTTCGGAAATCGAAATTTTATGGTATAATAAAAATATGAAAAATCTTGATAATAAATTGTTAGGTGAAA
>DAOVJF010000122.1 GCA_030673355.1 Planctomycetota bacterium
CGAGCAGAGGTTGCACATTTTTCGATGGAAGCTAAGGGCACATTAAAAATCCAACCGCAGGATGCGGTCGGCACTTGCTGTCCGATAGCTGGAAGCTAACGGCACATTAAAAATCCAACCGCAGGATGCGGTCGGCACCTGCTGTCCGATAGCTGGAAGCTAACGGCACGCAGGGGAAATCATTACATCAACCCATTTGAGGAAATTTTATATTGGACAAGAGTGATATCCCATATATATTCCAGAGAAGGTTTGAATCAACACCTTTATGTTGCAAACTGCATGAAATTGTTAACTCGATTGGTGCAGATTGCAACAAATTCATCGTGTTTCATACAATTTTCAAATGAAAGTATTACGGTTACACTGTTTTCAATAGGAGCGGGATGCCCGTTGTGACAGGGGTACAGGGCGGAAGTGTAAATCGAAGGCTGAAATTGCTGGAATTGAGGATCATGATAAGGATTTGGAACAAAGACTGCATAATAACCCAGCGGATACGAGTTTTAGGAGGTGCGGGTAGCATTGTTTTGTTACCCGCATATTTTATTTTAGGTAATCCGATTAATTTACTTTCAATCATTTTCTCTCTTTTTCGGTCCAATCGAAGCAATAATCACCCCCATAATTATCCCGACCGCACCAATAATTGAGCCAAGGCCAATCGTTTCGGGATCGAAGTGTGCGGGTTCAAAAAATTCGTATTTAAAGCTAACACGTTAAACAAAAATTGATTGGACATATTTAGCATTAATATTCGTCGACAAGCACGTTCGACGCGAAGGATATCGAGGCTTGCGGGATTTAGATGTCTCACTCAGCTTGTCAACGGCACCCATCAACAGGTATTTAGAGCTATAATAATGGTTAATTGACACCATCACCCGCAACATTTCATCCGGCCGGGAATCCCTTCAATATGGATGATGACATGGGATCATTGATCGATATAAATGCCCGGCCGGAGACCGGTAACTTTTTTCGAGAATCCGGTCGCATGGATCCGGATAAAGCCACGAGCCTTTTCAAACCTCGCGAGCCAACTCCTGAAGATAGAAAATCCGCCCTGGTCGGTTATGGGGTAATTGGCCTCTTAGTCGGGCTGGGCCTGTCACTTGTAGTATTTATTGTCACGATGATAGCCACCGATGGGGAACCTGCCGGCGTGCTCGTAATCATGTTTAATTTTATGCTGGTCGCAATAGTATTAAGCACCACGATAGGTGCCGTCATTGCCGTTTCATTTCTTAATAAGGAAACGGAAGAGGGTTACCTGAAAATTTCAGATGATGAAATCGAGTACTGGACCCGCAATGGTATTGTCGCGATCCTGATGCAATCTATTTTCGGCGCCAGGCAATCAAAGGAAACATTATTTTATTTTACTAGGCTTTACTTCACTTCGGACAACAAACGTGGATTCGAATTTTTAAAACACAAATTCAAAAGATATGAAGCTGTCAGCGGTCCGGCTACAAAGCTGAAACTGGTTTCGATCGATGGTAATGATAATGTCCGGCTGGCTGTCATGCACCACCGGAGACGCCGTAGTAAAGCCGGACTCAAGGTCGGGGAAGTTCCCAAGTTTAATTTCCAGTCGATCAAGACAAAAAAAGAGCAAATAATATTTGGCAACACGATTCTTGACAGGGAATTCAAGTGCGACGGCAAAATCCTTGAATACACCATTGATGATTCGGATCACAAGATTGCCGTTGAGATGATTAACGGAGTGAGGGTCGAAAAAGTCCAATCTCAATACGGCGTTTCAAAATTCCTGATCCACCTGGCCCTTGAGCCGGGAGGTGGGCACGAAAATTTCTCAATCAATGCATTGCATATGCCCTATATGGATGAAATCGGTTATTACTGCCGCGCGATCGCGACTTCATTCCCCGATCGAGAAGACGGCTACTGGGATTGATACACGATATATTCTCTATATTCTCTGTTTACATACCCCTTTAAACAGGATAAGGTAATTGGGACTATTTTAGATTCAGGGACGCCTTTCCACTCGTCCCGCGATTTAATATTGAAATCTCTGGAAACATGTCCAGCATAAGGCCGGGACTTTTTTGTTTTTTCGTTTCTCCCAAGCTCTTTCGCGGGGCGAACTTCGCATATTGGTGGTACCCGGCAACTTACTATTTGATTCATATATTGTTTCATGCTAAAATTATTAAATAATTCAATAAGGTGGTGTATTTCAATGACACATAAGAAAGCATGGTCCTTATTTTCTATCATTATAATTCTCCTCCTGATTCCGTATGCTGCTAAAGCCAGAGAGTCCAGAGTAATAGCTGGTGACGGAGTACTCACGGAAGATACTGAACTTGTTGAATCCATCTGGCGACTTGGATTATGCGAGATTATCCCGAACGACGAATACGGATTCGAAGTTGCCAATATGGCATACAGTGTTTGGCCAAGTGCTTTCGCTGATTCAGGTGTCTTTTCAACTATCCGACTGGATTCGATTAACCCGGCAACGCTCACGCCAGATGATATTATTCAGTTGGGTCAAGAGTATGAACTTGATGCATTGGTTTGTGGTGTGATCGGCCAGGCAAAGGTTAGATATTCAGCTTGGTCATTACTCGGTTCGTCCCAATCTTATGCAGTTAGAATCGAAATTGCGTTTCAAATGTACGAAACTACGACTGGGACCTTAATTTGGGAGAGAACTTTAAAAAAGAACCGTACAGTGACTGAAAGTGAAGTTACCGAAATTGTACGGCGGTTCGCAGGAAATGTATCTACAGATATGGTCCCAGTCTTAATTGCCGATGGGGTCACTGGCAGAGATATTTCGGCTAATGAACCACCTGGTATTCATTGCTCGCATGATAGTCTGAATTTTGTCACTTCCGCAATTAGATTATGTGGAACCGTTACGGATGATTTTGGGATTGCTGATTTTGTAGTTTTGTGTGGCAATAATGAGGAGCCTTTGTTATCTGTGGCTTTGGAATCACAGTCATTAATCGATTTCGATATTATATTAACATGGGCAGATTTGGAAGAGGATGAAATCATTATTACTGCATCGGATTCGCAGGGTCAGCATAGCGAGTTAATTATCCCGATTGAAGAAGGGGAACCATTTATTACAGGTCAGATAGCAAATATTTCATCCGATCGGATTTTTGTCAATCTTGGGACAATTAATGGTATTGAAGAAGGTATGGTTTTTATTGTTGTCAGTGATGAGGATATCATTGATCCAACAACGGATCGTGTACTTGGCCAATCCACCCTGAATGTAGGAATAATTCAGGTTGAAGCAGTTGAGGATGAATTCTCAACGTGCATTGTATTGGATGGAGAGATCGATAATTTCTCAGTCGGTGATAAGGTTTATTAAGGTTTCTGTTCAATGCTGTCCATGATAATCTGATTTTGGACAAGGCATCCTATAGGATAGGATATCCACATCGTTAAATCACATTATCCAAGCAGAGGTCTGCATGTTTTGCTGGTATTTCGATGGAAACTGGAAGCTAACGGCACATGAAAAACCCAACCGCAGGATGCAGTCGGCACTTGCTATCCGATAGCTGGAAGCTAACGGCACATAGAGAAAATCCTAACTTTAACCCATTTGAGGGAATTTTATATTGGACAGTAGTGGTCTCTGTTCATATTCTAAACATCCGTTTCGTATGTTAAAATAACCCCGGATGCCAGCGACAAAAAAACAAAAAATTTCAAAACCATTCAAGCTGGTTTCAGAATATAAGCCTGCCGGTGACCAGCCCAAGGCTATAGTGCAGATGGTCGAAGGTTTGAACCGTGGCGACCGGATGCAGATACTCCTCGGTGTCACGGGGTCGGGCAAAACTTTCACGATGGCGAAAGTAATAGAGGAGGTCCAGCGGCCGACGCTTGTGGTCACACACAATAAAACCCTCGCAGCCCAGCTCGCCGCGGAGTACAAGGCGTTCTTCCCGGATAATTTCGTCGGATATTTCGTGAGTTACTACGATTTTTACCAGCCGGAAGCGTATGTCCCGGCACGCGATCTCTATATCGAAAAAGACGCCGATGTGAACGAGGAAGTCGACCGCATGCGCCATGCCGCTACCCAGGCGCTTCTAAGCCGGCGGGATGTAATTATCGTCGCGACCGTAAGCTGCATTTACGGCCTCGGCGACCCGTCCGAATACACAGACATGTCGGTCGAAGTTACGGTAGGCAAAGAGATCGAGCGGCGCGTCCTTTTAAGGAAATTCATCGATATGCAATATCTCCGGAACGATCTCGAACTGATCCGTGGCGCGTTCCGTGTGAAGGGCGACACGATTGAAATTTACCCGGTCAACGAGGAAGTAATAATCCGGATGTCGTTTTTCGGGGACGAGTGCGAGGGTATCACGAGGATTCACCCAGTCACAGGCGAAGTATTAGAGATCCTCGACGAAATTTCCTTATTCCCGGCAAGCCACTACGCGTTCGTTCCCGAACGACAGGAATTAATTCTCGACAACATCGCGAAGGAACTCGATATTCAATACAAGCAGTTCATTAAGGACGATAAAAAACTCTACGCGGAACGTCTGAAGGACCGGACACTTTACGACCTCGAGTGCATTCGCGAACTCGGTTTCTGCTCCGGCATCGAAAATTATTCGCGGATATTTTCCGGACGCGAACCGGGGGAGCCGCCATCGACGCTGGTCGAGTATTTCCCGGACGATTATTTAATGATCATCGACGAGTCGCACCAGACAATCCCGCAGCTCAACGGGATGTTCAAGGGGGACAGGTCGAGGAAAATAAACCTGGTCGAGTACGGTTTCCGCCTGTCGTGCGCGCTCGATAACCGTCCATTGAATTTCGAGGAGTTCGAGAAGTACATAAACCAGGTGATCTTCACCACCGCGACCCCCGGGCCGTACGAACGCGAGCATTCCGACAATACTGTCGAATTGATCATCCGGCCAACCGGGCTGATCGATCCGAAAATTGATATCCGCGGGGTCGCCACCCAAGTCGATGACGTGATGCATGAGATCGGGAAGCGTGCCGAGAAAGGACAACGGACATTGATCACAACGCTCACAAAAAAAATGAGCGAGGATCTGACCGACTATCTCGAACGGATGGGCCACCGCGTTCGATATCTCCATTCCGAGATCGACACATTCGACAGGGTCCGAATCCTGCGGGATTTGCGTCGGGGCGATTTCGATATCCTTGTCGGGATAAATCTTTTAAGGGAAGGGCTTGATCTGCCCGAGGTCAGCCTTGTCGCGATTCTCGATGCCGACAAAGCCGGTTTCCTTCGGACCGAAACGTCGCTGATCCAGACAATGGGACGCGCGGCACGTCACGCGGACGGGATGGTGATCCTCTACGCCGACATCATGACCCCGGCGATCGAAGCGGCTGTGAAGGAGACGAGCCGCCGCCGCGAAATCCAGGAGGCGTATAACAAAAAGCACGGGATCACACCGACATCGATCGAGAAAGAGATCAGGGATATCGCGTCGGATGTGGATGAGGAAGCTATGGTCGAAGCGGTACTGGAGGACGGGACGATCAATTTCGAGGGCGTGGAATTGACGCGCGATGAACTTCCGCAAATTGTGGAAATGATCCGGTCCGAGATGCTTTCGGAAGCGAACGACCTTAATTTCGAACGCGCGGCCGAACTTCGGGACGAGATCCGAATGCTTGAAGAATTCCTTGAAAAGAAAGTGATGTCGAAATCTCAGAAGAAAAAGCGCAAGAGGCGAAGTTTCACACCCGGCCAGGCAAGACAGGCAAAGCTAAAAAGAAGGGCTTCGAGAACAAGGAAGTACAGGGGCTGAAAAAGTAACACGAACGTATCAGAGCCACGAACGTATCAGAGCCACGAACGTTAGTGAGTGGTGCGGGAGGATGATTTCGCTAGTGTTTTTGAGAACTGGATAGGAT
The DNA here is from genome assembly GCA_030673355.1 of Planctomycetota bacterium. GTDB lineage: Bacteria > JAJVIF01 > JAJVIF01 > JAPKYR01 > JAPKYR01 > JAPKYR01. The sequence goes on from DAOVJF010000122.1 coordinate 5,926, forward strand.
GTTACCCATTTAATAATTCTTTGGCGTACTGCAGACCTGACCTGGCTGCCGCATGATCTGGCTGTATCTGAAGAGCTTTTTCAAAATCCGCAATCGCTGAATCGAGCTCCCCGATTTCCGTGTAAGCAGCACCACGCTGAGAGAAAACTTTTTTAAAGCAGGCACCCGCATCCATGGCGGACGAATGTTCCTCGAGCGCAAGATCATAATCTTCCAGTCTAAATTACACTAAACCACGGTAGTAATATGCTAATTGTGAATCGGGTTGCATCTCTATCGCTTTTTCACAATCAACAAGCGCAAGATCGAGGCTCCCAATTATCCGGTTGACGTTTCCGCGATGATAGAAAACATTGATTATTGTAGTACCCAGATTTTCCGCGGTGTTATAATCCGCCATCGCAAGTTCGTAATTTCCCAAAGACTCATAAGATAAGCCGCGATTATAATATGCATAATCCCAATTTGGTTTCATCTCTAAGGCGGTTGTATGGCAGTCTACCGCGAGTTGTGCAGCCCCTTTATCCCAGTAAGCTGTTCCAAGACCCAGGTAACCGTAGGCGTTGTCCGGATCAATTTCAATTGCCGTCATGTATTCCATTAATGCAAGGTCCAGATCACCCATATTATGGTAGACAAGACCCCGACTATGATAAAAGTAGCTGTCATCCGGATTGAGTTCTATTGCCCTGTTTATGTCTGATAACGCAAGTTCATACTCACCTTTGCGACGGTAAGTACTACCGCGAGCCATCAAGGCTTGTGCGTACTCCGGGTTAATTTCGATCGCCCTGGTCAAATCTACTAGTGCAGAGTCCAGGTCGCCAATATACATATGCGAACACCCCCTAAAGCAGTAGGCTTCGAAGTTATCAGGGTCAATCTCAATTGCACTCGAATACTTAGTTAGTGCTGATTCGTAATCCCCTGACAAATAAAAGGTGTCACCGCTATCCATATATTCATCGGCTGTTAAAAAATCGAGATCAAGACCCGCACTGCCCGTCGACTCATTTGACCTGCTATCTCTACTCTCACAACATGGCACTGCTGCAGTAAAAAAGAGTATGACACTTATCAGGATTAACCTGACAGCCTTGTCAGACCCATTTTCTTTAACTGAATTTCCTTTTAACATCGACACCCTCCCTGTTGCAATTAACCCAAGCACATTAATTATACACTCATCACACTACTACACAAAACAGAGCGGCGAACGATAGTGAGAAGTGCTGGTCTCGAGCCCTCCCTCACGATCGGGCTACTGTTATAATCGCTTACTAACGTGCGCGGTACTGATTCACAGCTCTGATACGGAAAAAGCGCAAGAGGCGAAGTTTCACACCCGGCCAGGCAAG
>DAOVJF010000630.1 GCA_030673355.1 Planctomycetota bacterium
ACCTGGTACGCCTTCATATCAATCCATGGGAAATTCGGGTTGTAATCGTTGTCCTGTACCGTGATCAGGCACTTATAATATCCACCCGGTGCGAGATTCTCATTGGACAACGCCACATGGTAACGTGAAAAATCATCGGTCTCTGATTTATATCCAGCTATCTTTTCTCCATCGAAAAGTTCCGGGGTTTCAACAACTGGCGAATCGTGTGTTTCTTTTCCGCCATAATCATAAACATCGATCTGGAGCCACGTTGTCCCCCCTTCATCGGTCAAATTTTCACTGAACAGGGTTACGACAATCTTCCACGGTTCCGGCGAATTCGCGTTCGGGCCGAAATCAGTCATCGGATCATCGACAGGCGTTTCAATCGGTACAGCCCAGGACGCATCGACCGCGTAGCCGAACACAAACTCGTTCGCGGGATATTTCAATGAGTATGTTCGCGTGACGGAGTCGCCTGTTAATAACGCGTTACGAGTGTTCGACGGGTCATCCGAAATATGCCTGATGTACCCGTTCACTACCGCGTTGGGCAGGATTTCGCTGGCATACACACCCTGGAAATACTCCTGTACCGGTGGAGCTGGCATTCCGATTAACCATGTATTGTACAGTGACGTGAACCCGTCCGGATTCAGTAACTCACCATCACCAAACCACCGGTCTGAAATCGACACGACTGACACAGGAAATGCACGACTCCCATCGAACATCATGATCCCCCGCACATCGAAAATCGTATACAGCGGGTCATCGTACGGATGCGTGATCTTAAAATCAACATTAATAATTCCCGGCTCAGGATAATCAAATCCGACAATTTCAAAACAATCCGTGCACGGGCTGACCTCCAGAAATTTCAGAATATTCAGATGGAAAAACCCTTCCCTGAGCGGCACTATCCCATACTCGACCTTCTCCGGGTCGGCGCCGGCCATAAGAATCAGGTTGTGACCGAGAGGAAAGTGGCTGCCATCGTACTCCGAAATTTCCCTGCCAGCGGTCAATTCAGGTATCACCACCTGATCTCCTGATACAACTTCAGTATCCGGAGCACTGGGATTGCCTTTTCCCGAGCAACCTGTGATCAGGAA
>DAOVJF010000042.1 GCA_030673355.1 Planctomycetota bacterium
CGAGCAGTTGGCAGCCGATCGCCAGCCTGTGGCGCTTCCGGCCGAATATGCGGACTATCTTACAGACGGTTTGCAGTATTCGGTTGTGGGAATCCCTTTTATAAAGAATGGGGAGTATCTTGGAGGGATGGTGCTGGCAGGCAGCGAAGGTGCGGGCATACGAGCGGTCCATTTTCACGAACTCCTTACATTCGCGCCATATTTAATACCACTTTTCGAAAGCGCCGTACTTCGGGAAATACTTCTATCCAATTACCTCGAAGCAATTGAGACTCTCGCTGTGGCCCTGGAAGCGAAGGACCATTATACGAGAGGTCACTCGAACATGGTGACTGCGTATGCCGTGGCAATCACCCGCAAGATGGGTCTCGAACCCAAGCTGATGCAGGCAATCGAGGTCGGTTCGATGATGCACGATATCGGGAAGATTGGCGTTCCCGACAGTATCCTCAATAAACCGAGCAAGCTGACGAAAGAGGAATTTAAGATCGTCATGCGCCATCCGGTCATCGGGGAGGAAATTCTGAAACCGATGCGGCATCCGTTGTTTGATATACCCAAGCAGATTGTCAGGTGGCATCACGAAAGGCTTGATGGAAAAGGCTACCCGGATGGACTGTCCGGAGATGAAATTCCGCTGCCGGCAAAAATCACGTTTGTCGCGGACGCGTACGACGCCATGACCGGCGACAGGCCATATCGTGGTGGAATGTCAACGGAAGCCGCGCTGGCGGAGCTTCGCAGGAATGCCGGAACCCAGTTTGAGCCTGAAATTGTCGAGATCCTGTGCGGTCTTCTGGCGCCGATGGCGGGTGGCGGGTCCATCGATAGCGGTAAAGGGCCGGATGAGGCCGATGGGGCTGACGATGATTGAAGTAATTCAGGGACAGGGGAGTTTTTATATTTATTTTAATAATCGGCAAACTTACGGCAAGGTGATGGATGCGACTTACTAATAAGATACCTTAGATGATAAATCCCCGCACTGCGTGGGGTTTCTCGATCGTATCTCACCCACGACGCGCCCTCGATAAAAAGGGCGCGTTTTAATTTTCATTTTTGTTTTATGAAATAATTTTTTCACAGCTGTCCAAGATAATCTGATTTTGGACAAGGTTAGCCCATCGGATAAGGCATCCGGGTGGCTAAATCACAATTTCCGGGGATTGGTCTTAACGTTTTGCTGGTTTTTCGGTGGAAGCGATTGTCATATGAAAAAGTCAACTGCAGGATGCAGTCGGCACTGGCTGTCCGATAGCTGGAAGCTAACGGCACATGCTATCCGATAGCTGGAAGCTAACGGCACGTAGGGGAAATCCTTACTTCAAACTATTTGAGGAAATTTTATATTGGACAAGAGTGTAATTTCTTCTATTTGCAGATGTAAGGGGGTCTGGAAATAAAAGCGTCGAAGTTGCCGTTCGATGAGTGAATTTCAGGTAATGGGCCGGGATCGAAATCCGCGTCACCTCGGAAGTGTCCTGTAACTACCAGTTCACCCGAGTTTGATCGAACGATCCCGGTAGGCCAGTCGGCGACACTACCTCCCCAGGATTTAACACACAAGTAATTTTGGGAATAATCATAGATCGCCAGAAATGCATCCTCTTCACCCTCCGAGACCGCATAATCCTCGCCGCCCGTGGGATCGAAATCAGCGGTCGTTCTGAAAGTGCCGACAGCAAAAATCCTGCTTGAATTGTCGGTGCAAATATCGTAACCGGCATCCTCCTCAGGTCCACCCCAGGTTCTGGCTCCCGCGAATTGCATAAGTGAATTAAACACGCTGAAGTAGGCATCGGACGCGGAACCGTTAGCCGTGTGAAGATCGTATCCCGAAGTGGGATCTAAATCGACCACGTCCTGAAAACCACCGGTAACATAAAAATTCTCATCGCCGTCGATAAACAGATCGTTGCCTGTGTCGGAACCAGTGCCGCCCCAGCCATATGTTAATACATGGAGGCCGTCGGGGTCGAACTGATTGATGTATACGTCGGTTTGGCCATGGGATGAGAGCAGGGTTTCACCGGGACCGGGATCGAAATCAACCGTGGACTCGAAATTCCCAAGCACATAAATCTGGTCGTCGAAATCGATGTCTATTGCGTTCCCGACGCATCCGTCCATGTTGCCCCAGTCGACTCCCCAGATGTAATTCCCCGATGCGGAGAGCTGCATGAGACTTACATCGACATTGATCGAGGTGTGAGGGTCCTCACCTTCGCCGGGATCGAAATCAACCGTCCCCGCAAACGATCCGACAACAATTATATTGTTCAGGACGTCTACCGCGCATCGGTGCGCCGCGTCCGTGGAACCTCCCCCCCAGGTTTTCACCCAGTAGAAATCACCGGACTTGGTAAAGTTGGCAACGTAAGCGTCCGAATATCCTGCCGATGTACGCTCTACATCATTTTCGCCGGGGTCGAAATCAACCGTATCCTCAAAATAACCGGTAACTAAAATACTGCCGACCCCGTCCAACTGGATACCAAGGCCTTTATCGGTACCGGCACCCCCGATCACCCTGGTCCACTGCCATAAACCGTCGGCACCGAATTTACTAATGAAAATGTCTTCCAGCCCGGCAGAGTCCATGGTGTAAGTACCGGGTCCGGGATCGAAATCGACAGTTTGATTGAATTCGCCAACGATAAAAACATTCCCCTGCGAGTCAACAACAATGTCCTCGACAAATTCATTTCCCGAACCGCCCCAGGTCTGTGCAATTCCCTCCCCCGGGTTTTCGGCGATTGATATTATAAGCGGTAAATCGAGAGTATCTGTCGCATCCTCATCATCGGTAACCCGCAACTGGACCTCGTACGATCCAATAGTCAGGTACGTATGAGATTGGATTTCATCTCCAATTTCAAAAGTTCCGCCCGATTCCCACTGCCATTCATACATAACGATGTCGCCGCCGTCGGGATCGACAGATTCAGTGCCATCAAATACAACGGGCAAGCCAACGATCTGCGGATTGGGGTCTGCAGTCGCGGACGCTATCGGATCGTCTTCACCAGGCTGGCCGGTCGTAACCTCAACAACGAATAACCGGTAGGCGGTCAGGTCCATCCAGGGCTTGCCCGAGGGGTCGTTCTCATGGGCTTCTACACTGACCAGCATCCGGTATTCTCCCTCGCCGGCAAGATTCGAGTTGGTGACCATCGCTTCGAACCTGGAATGCCCAACTCCATCCGAAACCCAGGTGGCGATTGCCGGGGTATCGAAAAGTTCAGGGCTTTCTATTATCGGACTCGAATAAGTGGTTTTCCCTTCCCAGTCATATACATCGATGACGATCATTGTACCGCCGCCATCGGTTGTAAGGCCGCCGCCGATCTGGACCTCGCTGACATCAAGTTTCCACGGCTCCGGGCAATTAGCATTGGGGCCAAAATCGTTCATCGGGTCGCTTACCGGAGAATTAAGCGGCATAGCCCAGTTAGCATCCACGGCATAACCGAGAACGAAGGGTGCTAACTGAAATTTTAACCGGTAGGTGGCAGTCGCCGGTACGTCCGTAAAAAGCGCATTCCGGTAATTTATGGGACCTGAAGATACATGGCGCTTGAAACCGTTGACATCGGCGTCCGGTAAAATATCCGTCGCCAGTTTTCCCTTGTAGTAACCAAAGAGGGGTCCCGGAGCGGTATCGATTGTTGCCGGGTTATAGAGTGCGGTGCAACCATCCGCGTTCAGAAGTTCTCCGTCGCCCAATAATGAATCGGACACACTCAGTCCGGAAACCGGATACTCGAAGCTCCCACCGAACATCATGATTCCCCGCACATCGAAAATCGTGAAGTCCGGATCGGCAAACGGATGACTGATCTCGATGTCCACGTCCATGACGCCGGGTTCCACGATTGAAAAGCCGGTGATCTTAAAGCAGTTGGTGCAGGGGAATTCCTCCAGGAACTTGAGGATGTTTAAGTGGATCGCGGATTCCCGGAGCGGGGCAATTTCATACCGGATATTATCCGTGTCGGTCGGGTCGATATAGATCAGGTAATTAAATAAAAGGTAATTATTGCCTGTGGTATTATTGGTTGGCTGCTGGATAAAACCAGGGCCGGATATTTCATCAGGGCCGGGAGTCGATGGATTACCGCCCGATGAACATCCTCCAACTAATACTACTATGACCAGCATAACTAGTCCGATTCTTAGATGTAATGGCATCAAGATACCTCCGGAACGGGGTTACTGGGTTCAATTATATTTTAACAGATAAATTGATTCAGAAAAAGTTTAATTATGCCCGGAAACAATAAACCCCGGACGCGAATTCCCGGGGGATGTATTTTTTAAACCGGATTACACTTAAAGGCTTTATTCAATTTCTCCAGGCGTGCCGGTATTATCATCCTGTACCGGATCATCCGATTCGATAATTTCATCAAGGTCCTCAGTGTCATCGGCGAGATTTTCGATGACTGAGATATCCACCGGGAGGTCCTTCCTGTCCTGTTCTTCACGCCATTCCTTGATAAGAAGCCGTTTCCTTCTGCCGGAGGGAGGTATTCGGCCTTTTTTCCTGTACTTGGTAATAACACGTCTCGACAGAGTATGACCCATGGCAGCCATTTTTTCGCATATTTCGATGTCGGAGAAAACATGCGTCGAAGTTTCATCCTGGAGGATCTGCTTGATCATTTCGATATAGCAGGCCGATGGATCGAAAAACACGTTGAATGAGACAATCGAATTATCGGGGAGCCAGCAAAACCTGACAGCGAGAGCGCGGCTGACTGTGGATGGATGCACGCCGATTTTTTCGGCAATCTGCTTGCGCGTGAGTTTTTTCAGGTAAAGCGGTCCCTTCCTTAAGTAGTTTTCCTGGTCCCTGACGATCTCTTCCGTTATTTCCATCATCGTCCGGCGGCGGGAATTTATATTTTCCATGTACGTGCTTGCCCGTTCGAAATACTCCTTGATATGCTTCCGCTCGTCGGGGTTGAATGCATTTCTGTTTACCTTCAGCTTCCTGTAGCTTTCAATGTAGAATTTATTAATTTTCAACATGGGAAGGCCCGAGTCCTGGACCTCTACAACGAATTTACCATCGATGTCGCGAATCCTGACATCCGCGGTCATGTACGGATTTTCCTTTACCGCGTGAACTTCCGATTCCTCAAACTGCCGCCTGGGATGAATATGGAAATTCATGCGTGTGAATTCGATGAGTTCTTTTACCCGCTTTGCGCCGAGTCCTACTTTTTTACCAACACGGAGGAAATGTTCCTTGATGATGTCTTTAAGGTGGCGGCGGATTATTTCAGCAAGCGCTATACGCTCGGTATCGGGAAGGTTCTCCGTAAGCTCCGCCTGGAGTGCAAGGACCTCGATTGAAGTTTCAAGGCCGCTGCCGATGGGATCGATTTCAGCCAGCCGTCTTCGTACTCGCTTAAGCTGTTCCAGCTCAACACCAAATTCTTCGGCCAGGGCTTCATCCGATGCCTTTATCAAACCGGGATTATCGAGGTTGTTCTGTGCCATGGCCGCTTTCTCAACACTTATATCATCTTCAGTGACAGTCTCCATATCGGCATCGATCCGGTCGATAATATCGTCGGCCAGGTGGAGATCATCTTCCGGCATATCGGAGCATTCGAGTAAAAGGCGCCGTTTAAGGTGATCCTCGAGTGTAATCGCTCGGACCATTGTCGCAAACGCATCGGGGAGTTCATCTTCCGGGATCGATTCGTATGTGCTTGCCTCATAGGTCCCCGCTGAGGAGGCATAAATTTCCTCCATCATGTCAATTTTCGCGCTCAGGATTTTTTCCCTGTCCTGGTCTTCAGCTTTCTGAGATATGCATGTCACGCACGGCTGGCCGTCGAGGACTATCTCACCGCATCTCGGACACCGGCGCATTTCCTCGACCTCGAGTGCCGGGTTCTGGGCAACCTCCTCGCGAATGTCGATTTCAAGCTCAAGGTTGGTCTGCTGGAGCAAGCGGTAATACTGAAGCTGTTGAAGGGTCGGCTTCAGTGTCTGCGCCAGCCTTGGCACTAATTTCATTCCGAGCTGCATCTTTTAAAAATTACGCCTCCTCGACTATTCTAATTATAAATTCCTAAAGCCATACTAACAATAGCAAAACTCTTAACCCCCGGAATAATCAGGATTAATCCGAGGGGCAGCACGTAAATAATATCGTTCATAGCTACATGAAATCTGTTAAAGTCGGGATGAGATAATCGCCAAATTTAAAATTTTGTCGAAGACCATTAGAAAAATCCTGTTCAGATATTGACACTATTTGAATATTATGGTATTCTTTTGTAACTTACAATAAACGAAAAAGATCGGGGCCGTGAGATGTACAACCCGGCTCGGGAATCAGTTACAGTTGACTTTCAACGAGCCCGTCGGTATACTCACTTTTCTACTATTGGCCCTGATCTTAGCGGCCGTTTTTGGCATACCTTAATAGTATGTCATGTGTTGATGTCGCTGTTAGTGATGAAAAGTCAGTAGTATTAGTAGGAGAATTGGCGGGGTATTATTTATCAAAAATAAATAACGTTGATGGAGGCCAGGCCTTGATCTCACGTTTAAGTGTATTACTATTAACAATTCCGATCATGATTATGCTGATCGCCGGGTGTACGGCAAATGACGTTGCATCGCCCGGGCGAGGCTTGGATACTGTGGTTGGAGCAACCCTCAACGCCCGACAGATGGAAGCAGCCGTCAGGGATTTAATTTCCGACGACGCGGTAATCCCGGGCGAAATATCATTAAGGTTAATTGAGGGTGAAGAAATTGATCCCATAGTTGAGGAGTGGAATCTTACACTTATTAACTATAAGGAATTCATTGATTTCTATCACTTTGCACTATCCCCCGGGGCCGACCTGGCCCTGACGATTGCAGAGATGAGGGACGATCCCAGGATCGATGTTGCGGAACCGGTATTCGTCACAAGAATGGCCGCGCTGAGGGTGGACCCGAATGATACGGGTTTCATCTCAGGTGAGCAATGGTACCTGGAAGATATGGATGTGCCGGAAGCCTGGGTTATCCAGCCTGGAGACCCGGCGGTATCCCCGGATCCTTTGCCACGGGCAAGCGATGTCGCTGTGGCTGTCCTTGACACCGGTTTTGATTACAGCCATCCCGACCTGAATCCACCGGCGGCTGATGTCCTCAGCGCTTATGATAACTACAAGATTCTACCCGGCAAGGACTTCATCAACGGTGGTGCAAATCCGCAGGATGATAACGGTCACGGCACGATGGTTACCGGAATCATTGCCGCCATGACCAACAACGCCGACGGCCTTGCTTCGGTAAGCTGGAACGCTCGAGTTATCCCGGTTAAAGTTCTTGACCAGGATGGCATCGGCAGCAGTGTTCTTACAGCCGACGGAATCTGGTATGCGGTAACCACATTTATGCAGCAGAAAGACAAACTTGACCCGTATGACTTAGAAACATGGATTTTCAATAACCCGTATAACGCCCGGCTCATCATAAACATGAGTTATACCTACGAAACACCGAATGCAATCGGTCCAAGCCAGATGGAACTAAGCGCGATTGAGTATGCCATCGATCACGGCGCGTTATTCGTCGCTGCAGCAGGCGATGGTGCAAGACCTCTTGACAACGGTGCCACATCGATCTACCCGGCCAGTTACCCTGGAGTAATCGCGGTTGGTGCAACCGATCAGGCAAGGTATATCAGTCCTGATTCCAACTCACTTCCGCTTACCGCCAATCCCTCGACAGCCGCATTCTTTGTGGCGCCGGGGGTCGACATGCTCTCAACGATGCCGCTTGATTTCTCGCAGGGTTACGGGGTTGGGTCCGGAACATCGTATTCCGCAGCCTGCCTCAGCGGTGTCGCCGCGTTAATCTGGGCTCAGTTCCCGTTTCTGGCGCCATATGAGGTTATAGAAACACTTGCGGTTGGCGCGAATTCCGATATTGTGGGATCGCTCGGAACGGATTATGTCAGCGGTCGCGGGCTGATCAACGCACTCGACAGTCTCGACAGGAACTTCTCACCTACACCTACGGAAGACCCGATGATCGTAAGAGCGTTTACAAATCCGATAATTCATGGTGACATCATTTTCGTGATACGCAGCCATTACAATCTCATGGCTGCAACGCAGGGAACGACCCTGAATAACGGGTTCCCATTCCGATACAGTATCGGCTGGGACTTCGATCTCGATGGGATAATCGACCAGGAGTTCCCATACGTTTACTTTCTCGATAACGCATACTGGCGTCACGAGATTTATTTCTCACAGATCGACAGTGCGACATATATCGGACGCGTACACTTCCCGCAGGACCTGTCCCTCACATTGACACCTGACCCATACCCGATGGGCCAGTTAATGATCGAGTTCATCGGCGTACCATTCGATGCACAAACGAATTCAAGTCTCCCGGAGACCGTAGCGGCCTCTACAGTGATTCAGATAGACGAATTTAACTACGACTTGCCCGGCTAAGCTCCGGCATGAAACAAACGGAGGAAAATAAGAAAATGAAATTTCGATACCTTCCAATAATAATCCTCTCGATCCTCCTGGCCGCCGGGGCCCTTGCCTGCGGTGGCGGAGGAAGCGATCCTGTGAGCGACGATCCAACCGGACAAGGCCCAAATGATGGCATCGTCCTCGCCGGAAGAATCCTCGATCGCGAGGGAAATCCAGTTGGAACCCCATGGGCTACGGTAAAGTTGACCGATCCCAATGGCGGCAACCTGACACCATCCATGCAGCCGACTTCCTCAGGACCCGATGCGGGCGCCTTCAGGTTCATTAACCTTCCCATGGGTATACCACTGACACTTGAAATTGGTTTATTCCAGTTATCGATCGGTCGAAACCTGGGATATATTCACACTGTGACACTGATCTCGGCAGGTACATATAACCTTGGTGATATCGTTCTTGAAAACGATTTCCTCGACAACGGCTGGAACGCATATGTGTCTAAGGATTACACGCTGGCCCTGCAAAATTTTAATCGTGCTTTCCATGATCGCTTTATCCAGGCCGACCTGACTTACTCTTCATCCGCTTTTACGGGAATCGGATGGGTGTACGCGAAGCGTGGCAAGGACAACCAGGGCGGCTTGTATTACATCGACGGGGATGGAAACTGGATTGACACAATCAACTCCTACGAGTGGGATCAGGCGATAATCAATTTTAAATCTGCCGTCAGTAACCCGAACGATGCGGACGCCTGGGTTGGTATGGGTGGTTGTTATCTCACAATGATCGGGGATGCCAACAAGGACCCGGTATTGCTTGGTCCGTTCATCCCGTTTTATTCAATGGTGACGTGGTATTTCGATGATGCTGAAGAAGCCCTTGAAAAAGGACTGCTTGCCGATCCCAACTACAACTGCTCTCATGATGACATCACGGCAGACGATATCAGGGCCACTCTCCTGTTCCTGAACTGGATACAGGGCGCTTCAGTATCAGTGGCTGAGGTTAATGCCCTGAAGCAGACCGGGGAGCTTAACACGGGATCCCTGCAGCTTCTGGACATAATGCCCGATCTGATCAACTACAATCCTTATCCGCAGTTGTAAACGGAAACAGGAAGAAGTATTTTAAAACAATCAAAATGAATAATAATAAACCCCGCTGGAAATGCGGGGTTTTTTAATAACGGAAATGAAAAGCTGCGATTTTTTTTTACTCAATCATGGCGTCCGATTTGACCGGAATCCCCGCACCCTTTAAAATCTGGTCACAATGATTTTCATGAAACGCACAAAAATTGTCTGCACGCTCGGCCCATCCACCGATGACGAATCCGTCCTGAGTGAAATGATCAGACGCGGGATGAATGTCGCAAGGTTAAACCTGTCGCACGGGACACTCGATGAACACCTTGACAGGATAGTAACCGTGCGACGCCTTGCAAGGGATATTGGGACACACATCGCGATCATGTTTGACACGCGCGGCCCGGACCTCCGGGTCGGTAATTTTGAATCAGGATCGGTCAAGCTTGCAGAAGGAAACACATTCATCCTGTCCGCGGAACCATGTGAGGGCACAAGTGAAAAGGTAAGTGTCAACTGGCCGGGACTTATCGAACTTTTAAAGCCGTGCGCCACAGTTTTCCTTCACGATGGCCTCCTTGAACTTGAGGTTATCGAAAGTGATTCAAGCCGCGCGGAATGCACGGTCATCAAGGGCGGCGTACTGAAATCACGAAAGGGAATTAATGTACCGGGTATAACAATTCCACTTCCGGTACTGACGAACGAGGATATAGAAGACTTAAAGGCGGGCATTAAATTTCCGGATGACGAATCGGGAGGTATCGATTTCATATCGGCATCGTTTGTGGATTCTGCGGATGACATAAATCTCATCAGGAATGTAATTGGCGATGCCGATACGAGGATCATCGCAAAAATCGAAAGCGCGGAAGGCGTTAAAAATCTGGATGAAATTATCGACGCGGCAGACGGTGTTATGGTCGCGCGTGGGGATCTGGGTATCGAAATCCCTCCTGAAGAAGTCCCGGGCGTTCAAAAGCGTATGATCCGGTTGTGTCGTGAGGCACACAAACCGGTTATCACGGCAACCGAAATGCTTGAATCGATGACACACGCACCGCGTCCGACCCGTGCGGAAATCACGGATGTCGCCAACGCGGTTCTCGACGGAACCAGCGCGGTGATGTTATCGGGTGAAACCGCCGTGGGAGAATATCCTGTCGAAGCTGTAGGGATGATGGCCAGGATCTGCCAGCGCGCGGAACAGGATTTCGTGGGACATTCATCGCCGGACAGACCTTCGGGCAGGTTTGAATCGGTACGGGGTGGAATTGTGCATGCGGGATGTCAGCTCGCAGAAGACATCCAGGCATCGGCAATAATATGTGTAACCGATTCAGGCGAAACCGCTGGAATTTTCAGTCATCTAAGGCCGCCGCAACCGGTGCTTGCCTGCACGCCGGATATCAGAGTAGCGCAGAGATTAAGTCTATACTGGGGAGTCATACCGGTTGTAGTCGACAGGCAGGGCACTGTCGAAGAAATGCTGGGAGCGGCAACCGAACTTGGGAAATCCAGGAATTTACTTAATGAGGGAGATAAGATCGTCTTCACAGGGAATTTATCCGGCAGTGGGGGAGAGACAAATCTGCTGGCTGCGGTGGAGGTTTAGAGAATTGAAGCGGGATTAATTCCATTGCAATATTCCTTATCTTGGAAACTCCATTTTTCATAATATTTCAACAAACCCGACATTTAGCAACCCACCCGTTCAGGGTGGGATAAATTTTAATTAAAGAATTGATTGCCAGGTATTAACCATTTTAAGCCGCTGATGATTATGATTAAAGTGAGAAATGAAAAAACCG
>DAOVJF010000413.1 GCA_030673355.1 Planctomycetota bacterium
ATCGACATGGTCCGAACCCTGGAAGGTTTCAGAATCGTCGTTTTCTTTAAGGAAGTCGATGAGAACGACGTCCGTGTCAGCGCACGCGCGCATCCGCCGATCAACGCGAGCAGGCTGATGGCGCTTTTCGGGGGCGGCGGACATCCAAGGGCTGCCGGGTGCCGAATCAATTTACCGTTGATGGAAGCCATCGAGCATTTTGTTAATCGATCGGAAGAGGCGATCGGGTCGGGGGAAGTACTGGATAAGCGTGAAGAAAAAGCCGGCATCAAACCCGATCATAACCATTGACCGGGTTTTAAAATTCACTTATCCTTCTGTTGGATTTTATGTCTTACTGTGACGATTGGGATATCCCGGGTGCCGCCCACATGCGTTCTTCCGACCTCCTTCGTGATATTTAAACTGTACAAACCTTCCCATTTTTCTAAACTCTCCAAACACGAAAAGCTTGTGGGTGATTACAGGTCCAGTTCCAGGTCAATTTTAACGATATGTCCGGCTTCCTTGTCAAAAATTACCACTACTGGAATGTCGTTGTATTCATCAAGACGAATAACATGTCCGGGTCTTGTATCAGCTTCATCCCAATTGGTGAGATCGAGTTCAATATCGACCACCAGATGACCTGACACCAGATCAATTACCTTAAGCTTCTCAACAATGTTGCTGAACCTGACCATGTACGGACGGGCATCCGAACCGAGTATGAGAACTTCTGTACTGAGGTGAGGGATGTCCTCCTCGTATCTGCACCAGACTGGTTCCATGGCGTCATCGCCTTCATTATATTTCACACACCAGAGAAATTTCGGTGCTTCGGGATGGCTGTATCGACCTGAGTATGCACCTTCTAATATGAAATACCTGTCACCCTGCCACTTGAACGGGTGACTACCTGGCGAATATAAGCAAAAGTCTTTCTCAGGGAATTCAGGCCATTCGGTCGGTGAAGTTGTAAAGATGTCCATATCCTCTGAGTAGACCGTCAATTGTGTGTTCTGAGGATCGTTGTTCCTGAAATAAAAAAATTCCATGGTTGCAGCGAGCCATGAGGAGAAGCGATCCGGAACATCACCTACACCGCTTCTCGGATCAAGATAAACTTCTGTCTCACCTGTAATATCCAGGAAATAAAAATCTCGAACCCTTATCGTTTCATTGTCAGGACCCTCGATCGAATATTCATCACTAGCATAACCATCGAGAAAAATCCTGTAACTATCATTATATTCAATGGGAAACCCGTTTAAAATGTCTCGGCCTCCCATAATCGGGGAGGAAACTGTCGCAAGATAATGTGCATACTGGTCGAACAGCATTAATTCTGAATTACCACTTTGGGTCACTCGGCCTAATCCGTCCTTAATATCAGGGCTTATTGTCACGTAAGCAAGAAATTCCGGGCCAGGAACATCTGGATCATTTACCCCCATGGCGATGCCAATCCCATGGTGTGCGATATCGAATGTGTAAATATCGGGATTTTCATTACCGATAACCCAGCTCTGCATTCCATCAATTTCCCCTGTTGAAGCAAGCCCCAACAACACCGGATGGTGAGTGACATGCAGGCCGCGCAGAACAAGATCACCATTCTCCTCGCTTAAATATATCGGCCAGATGTTCCGAGTGTTATTCGTCCACTCATCAGGATTCGGAATATCAATTTCCGAAATTTCAGCAACTTTGACCGGTACTGGATCAATTACTTCAAGTTGCCATACCGGTTCATCTGTCAGCTCACCGATATCATCGAACCAGTAGGTTGCGCCAGGATCTTCCGGTGGTAATGGCTCACCAGGCTTAATCAATGCTTCCAATCCTTCCATTGTTTCCCTGGCTTTACGCTCCTCGGGTGTCATAAGCCAGTTACAACCTGTCCCGAATGCCATGAGTCCAGCAAGCATAACAGCCACAACCGAGTGCCAAATTCTCATCCTGAGTCCTCCCACTTATAGTCCACTATCTTTCAGATTCCATATTTAAACAAAAGTTGCGGATGAATCATACGTAAAATAATCGCCTGACCCGATCAATCATCTTCTTCAGGAGCCTTGCCGGACTGGTATGCCGAAATAACTTTCTTCGCTATATCCGGCGGCAGTTCCTCATAGTGGCTGAATTCGATTTCAAAGCTCCCGCGTCCCCCGGTCATCGAATTGATATCGGCCGAATAACTGAGGATCTCCTTCATCGGTACAGTACCTTTAACAACGATAGACTGTCCCCTGCTCTCAGTGCCCAGGATGCGGCCGCGCTTGGATGTCAGGTCGCCCATAATATCGCCCATCTTGTCCTCCGGCACCTTGATCTCGATATTGTAGATCGGTTCCATGAGCATGGGCTTCGCTTCCTGGAATCCGGCTTTGAACCCTTTCTTAGCTGCGGTTATAAATGCGATTTCCTTCGAATCGACCGAGTGAAACTTCCCATCATAAACAGTTACCTTCATATCCACCACGGGCGATCCCGACAGCGGTCCTGTTTCCATTGCCTGGATTACGCCTTTCTCAACCGCGGGGATATACTGCCTTGGAATCGATCCGCCGAAAATATCATTCACGAATTCGAATCCCTGCCCCCTTTCCTTTGGTTCGAGCCTCAGCCAGCATTCACCGAACTGTCCCGCTCCTCCGCTCTGTTTCTTGTGCTTTCCCAAAACCTCCGTTGTGCCTTTTATCGTCTCCCGGTAAGCGATCGTCGGCGGCTTCTGGTCGACTTCAATTCCGAACTTGTTCTTTAATTTTTCCAAAGAGACCGTAATGTGCGCCTGGCCCATCCCGCTGATTACCAGTTCCTTGGTCTCCTTGTTACGATCGGCATGGAAACTCGCGTCCTCCTCGAGAATTCTCTGCATGCCCTGCGACATCTTCTGCTCATCGTCGCGGCTCTTGGGAGTGATTGCCCGCCAGAAAACCGGCTGCGGGTATTCGACAGGTTTGAATACAATCTTGTTATCCTGATCGCAGATGGTCTGGTTTGAACGGGTGTCGTCCAGCTTCTGGATCGCTCCAACCATCCCGACATCAAGTTTCTTGACCTGGATTCTATCCTTTCCCTTCAACTGGAACATACCGCTCATCCGTTCTTTCTCGTCGAGTGTCGAGTTATAAACCTGCTGGTCGGATGTTATCGATCCGGAGTAGACCCTGATTATGTTGAGCCTGCCGGCATGGGGATCGACCGCGGTTTTAAAGCAGTACGC
>DAOVJF010000573.1 GCA_030673355.1 Planctomycetota bacterium
ATTATATTTACACTGGCCGACATGATCAGGAGCTGATCGAGAAGCGGGATCGTGTAACCTGAAAGGGCCGGCCGGCCGAAATCCCCGGGCAGGCTGCTGTCGGGATCCTTGAAATTGCTGAGCCTTAAAAGTTCCTGCCTTCTCTTTCCCAGAGCCAGGTAGAGTGCCAGGAGGCCGGTGCATAAAAGAAGCCACGGCGAGAATATTACCTTCAGCGCGACCGCTCCACCGACCGCCCTCAGGGTGAATCCGATTGAGAGCACCAGCACATCGAGAATCGGGATTTTCTTCAGCCAGGCGCTGTAAGTGAAAGTTACAAAAAGATACCCGATAATCGTAATTAAAAATGGGTACCGGGTTCCATCGAGCGGGATGGCGGCGGGTGGTAAACTTACTTCTGTAAGGTCTAAATATAAACTACCGGCAAGGACGATGATTATAGCAATTATTGATGCCCCGACCGCTGCCGGCACACTCAGTTCGCCCGATGCTATCGGACGGTGTTTTTTCCTCGGATGCTTTCGATCGTAATCGCGGTCCCCAATATCGTTCACAAGGTATCCCGCGCTGGCCGCCAGGCAGAATATGACAAACGCAAGTATCGCCCTGAACTCAAGATTAGGCATCAGAAGAGCGCCCGGCACAAACACAAGCGCTCCAAATACCAGTAGATTCTTGGACCATTGTTTGGGCCGCAAACTTTTGAAAATGGCTTTAGGCATGAGTAAACGGTCTATGATAGATTCCATCGGATCGAACAGCTTTTTCTTAAAGCAAAGGCCGCTATTGAATCCCTGTAAGTATAGCCGAAACCGGCTGAATTAAAAAACAACCCCGAATTAAAACGGGATTGTTGGGTTCTTTTTAATATTCCTGATTTACTACAGTTTGTCAAAAGCCGCCCGCAATCCGGTAACAGACCAGCGGTATGTCCTCGGCCAGGTATCCCTGTAGGGAAGCCTTGTAGCGTAGTCCTGATCGCATTCTCCGACTATCAGGTATCTGTATCCTCGCTGGAGCTTGTAAGTGTGCGATGCAGGCGGGTTAAAAATCCCGGATGCATAGCGTTCGTACGTTCCCCAGGCCCATGATGTATAGGTCCATTCGAAAATGTTCCCGCACATATCCGTA
The DNA here is from genome assembly GCA_030673355.1 of Planctomycetota bacterium. Classification (GTDB taxonomy): domain Bacteria; phylum JAJVIF01; class JAJVIF01; order JAPKYR01; family JAPKYR01; genus JAPKYR01. The sequence goes on from DAOVJF010000573.1 coordinate 1,132, forward strand.
ACTCCGTAAAGACTGTCGGAAGCCGGATAAGAACCAACAGGCTCAGGATAATATCCCGTTGCGATTATCGATGGATCGTAAACATCACCGTAAGTGTAAATACGGCCATCGGATCCACGTCCGGCCTTCTCCCACTCGCGTTCTGTCGGGAGACGGCCGCCTTTGTAATTGCAGTACGCCATGCACTCATACCAGCTTATGCCTCCAACAGGATAGTTTGGATACGCTTCACCTATCCTGTAATCCGGATCGTTCCAGTAATTGGGTTCTGTCAGGTTGTTATTATTAATCCAGGACCATCCACCGGCAGCCCAGTATGATTGCGTTTCATAACCGCCATCGGCCATGAACTGCATCCAGTCGCCGTTGGTGATTTCGTAACGTCCGATGTAATAATCTCCGGTACGGTTCCAGTGCGGCGGTGTCTCCTCGTTGTAATCGCACATTGGGTCGTAATACGGATCGTTTTCGGGGTCCGAACCCATCCAGAAATCACTCGCGGTTACATAGCTGAGCGGCATCGGAGCTGGAACCACATTTACGACACCTGAATCCTGCGGAAAGTTGTCATAGATAACAAACCCACTTGAGAAAACGATATCCTTGTCGCTCTGAACGCTGATTCCAGAATTTCCCCCTCCGGCTGTTTCGTCGATATCCAGTACCACAAACAGG
>DAOVJF010000340.1 GCA_030673355.1 Planctomycetota bacterium
AATTAATTTTTTAAAAACCATTCGATATGCGAATATATATAGGATACCTCTTGTTTATTCTTTCAGGCATTATCCTGATACCTGGATGCCCCCCTGGTGAGGATGTGGGGAGTGTACGCCAGGCGATATTGAATCCTGAGGAAAATGTCGACGTATTACCGGAACGGATCGTCTCGATGTCTCCTAACCTGACGGAAATCATTTACGCGCTCGGCGCTGACGATCTCCTTATCGGTGTCGATGAGTATTCGAATTACCCCCCCGAAGCAAATGATAAACCGAAAGTGGGCAACTATCTCGATCCCGATCTCGAGGCGTTAATCGCAATTCAACCGGACATGGTTCTCGTCGTTGATACCGATGAAAAAATGCAGAACATGCTTGACGGCCTCAATCTGGACTACAGGAATTTTTCAAATAACAGTATCGCGGAAATCCTCCGGAGCATCGAGTCTCTTGGCGAATTACTCGGCAGAGAAAGTGAAGCTGAGACGCTCGTTCAGAATTTCCTTTCCGCGAAAGAGGCCGTCCTCGAAGCCCTTGAGGGTATCGATCCAAGGCGTGTCGTGCTTGTGGTCGGACGTAATCCCGGCAGGCTTCAGGACATTTATGTCGCCGGTCCCGGGAATTACCTTTCGGAGCTGATTGAGATTGCAGGCGGGATAAATGTTTTTGGGAACCAGGATGTGATCTGGCCCCAGGTGGGAGTGGAAGCTTTAATTGGCGCCGATCCGGAAATTATCATCGACTCGACACTTTCCAAAGGAGCGTCGGACCTCGAATTCATCGCCCTTCGGGATGACTGGCTCGATCTTTCGAGTATCCGCGCGGTCCGGGATGGAAATATTATCGTCCCCGAAGAAGGCTGGTTTCAGATTCCCGGCGCGAACCTTGATAAAATCCTTATGCTTATCGCGCACTGGATTCATCCCGAAATTTTCCCGGATAAGGTTGAGGATCCTTATTCGGAAAGTAATAATTAAATTGTTGGTTGGTAGTATCAAAGACATCCATAGATGTTGAATAATGTCCGAATCGCTCTACATAGCATCAAACCTCACGTTTGGATACCATCCAGGCGGTACGGTCCTTCATGATATAAATTTTCATGTGCACCAGGGAGAGTTTGTCGCGTTGATCGGACCGAACGGCGCGGGGAAAAGCACCATTCTAAAACTCCTGGCTGGGCTGCACAATCCCGTTTCCGGTGAGATAAATTTCAGGGGAAGGTCTTTGGTAAATTTTCCGGGGCGCGAACTTGCCAGGATGGTCGCGTACCTCCCGCAGGAGGATGAGATCCATTTTCCTTTTACCGTTGGCGAAGTGGTAATGCTCGGACGGTGGCCGCATTCCGGAGGCGCGTTTTTCGATTCCGAAATTGACCGCGACGCTGCATCGAACGCCATGACGATGGTCGGTATCATGGATTGGGCCGGGCGATTGATCACCGAACTCTCAGGCGGCGAACGTGCGCGGGTAATACTCGCCAAGGCGATAGCCACACAGCCGTCATGCCTTCTCCTCGATGAGCCGGTGTCGGAGCTCGATTTGAAAAACCAGGCGGAGGCATATCAACTCCTGAAAACCCTTGCTCTGAATGGTGCCGGGATAGTCGTTGTCGCACATGATGTCGGCGGTGTATCACGATGGGCCGATCGTCTTGTTCTTTTATCTAATGGTAATATTATCGCCGACGGCCATCCGTCGGATGTGCTCGACGAAAATCTCCTTGCGAAGGCTTATGGAATTTCTGTAAAGGTAATTTCCGATGGGGATGATAAAGCGGTCTTCGCGCGATCGAACGGTGGGGATGCCTTATGAATACAGGTATTCGCGCACTTACCCCGCTCAGGTTCTGGTCATGGCTGGCTGCGTTTGTCGGTTTTACAGTGGTCTGCGTGGTGATCGCCCCGATTTTCGGCTCTCATAATATCGACTTTTTGAAGGCGCTGGATTACTCAATTCCCCTGTCGGAAAATCCCGACCGTTCTATTCTGTTCCAGGCAAGGTTGCCTCGCATTGTTCTTGCGCTTGTCGCAGGTGGAGCACTGGCAGTGAGCGGGGCGTCCATGCAGGCGCTTCTGCGGAACCCGCTGGCCAGCCCGTTCACTCTCGGAGTCGCGTCCGGCGGTACTCTCGGTGCCGCGCTTGTAATATTTTTCGGAATCGGCGCGACTGTATTCGAGGTCCCGGGGACAGTGCTCGGCGCGTTTATCTTCAGCCTCGCGACACTAGCCCTTGTCTGGGCGCTTTCAAACCGTAATGGACGCCACCCGACCGGGCTTCTCCTTCTCGCCGGAGTCAGTGTGAATTTCTTTTTCGCCGCCGTTGTGCTGTTACTTCAATACCTTTCCGATTTCGAGCAGAACTTCGCCCTGATTCGCTGGATGATGGGTTCGCTCGACACTGTGGGATACAAATCGGTCTGGGGCATACTCCCGGTGCTCATAATTTTTTCACTCGTACTTTTTATAAATGCCCGTTCATTCAACATCCTCGCGCTCGGCGATGTCCAGGCTCAAACCGCGGGTGTGAATGTCCGTAAACTGCAGATCGCGGGATTTATCGCGGCGGGACTCCTCGCCGGTGCCGCGGTAAGCCAGGTCGGGCCGATCGGGTTTGTCGGGTTGATTGTCCCGCACGCGGTCAGGATGATTACCGGACCGGATTACCGCCTGGTGCTTCCCGGAAGTCTTCTCGCCGGTGCCGGATTTCTCGTTCTTTGCGATCTTATAAGCCGAACAATAATCGCTCCTGTCGAATTACCGCCCGGAATTATCACCGCGATGCTTGGAGCGCCATTTTTCCTGAGCCTTCTACGTGCCAAAGCAAAAGAATTAATTGTGTAGCCAATCCTCTCACTGGTTAATAATAAGAAAACAGAAATCTTCCAGCTTTACCTGAATTTTTAACTTGTGTCATTTTCATTGTATGTAGTATCCTTACGTCTCGCACATCAAGGAGGTTTTTAAGATGAAGCAATCGGTTACCGCTTTTCTTGCAATCGTTATTATCCTTACATTTTCAGTCCCCGTCTCATCACAGGGATACCCGAGCTATCAGCTTATCTACAATCTGACCGCGTATGACATGCTCGATGTCGTTGCCCAGGGTGACACTTACAACACCGCCAAAATCACTATGACCCGTACGATCGATGAGGATATCCATGTTGTCATACCCGCGGGTACTTTCCTCGCCGCACGGCTGGTGGGTGTTCAGGATATGGTGGTCACACACACTGTCGAAATTGACCTGACAGACAATGAACCGCTCGAAGTTATTGTACAAACAGCAAGCCTTGAAACACAGGCTTCCATACCGGTGCCCGGAAACAGGTTCGCGGTGTTCGACAGGTTCTCCAGCCCGCTTACCAACCTTATGGCGGTCGTTGGTGATTCTGACATGGGGTTCGATACCATCCAGGCTGCCGTTTGGATCGTTACTGAAAATGGCGACTGGGAGGAGATGGGAATTCTCAGGGATTTTGACGGTGAAATTGTCGGGTACACTCGTGAAGTTGAAGGCGAAGATGATGAGGACGAAGGAGTCAGGTTGATCGACGAAGAGGACGTAATTCGCGCCATGATCCAGGTTGAGAATGCCGGCATCGACATCCGCCGCAAACATATCTGGATGGATCATGCTGCAATTATGGAGAACCTCCCGTCCGGAGACCTGCTCGACTGGCTGAATCAAAAAATTGAAGATCTGCTCTGATTTTTCTCAGTATTAATTTAATAATTTCAATTACAAAATGGGAGGGTGAAGCTCCGGCTGAGCCGTGTTAAGTGGAACCTTAGCGGCTCGGATGGAACCTCGCCCTCCCATTTTAACATCTCTGATGAACCCATTAAACCTGACTCGGTTTTTATTACAGCCCGTCTGTATATTTATAGGAAAAATTAATCATTTTTACCCATCGAAAAAACGACAAGTGGTAGAACAGCACGGCAGTGCGTCTTCCACCTTAAAACAATTCTTTCGACGCACTGCTATTCGACGCTGCCGTGCTGTTCTACGGTTTTTTCATTTCTCACTTTAA
>DAOVJF010000199.1 GCA_030673355.1 Planctomycetota bacterium
ATGCCAGGCTGATGCGAACCCACGATGAGGCTGGTATCGGGCAGAGCCGCCATACAATCGCGCAGGATGTCAAACGGGGCCTCAGCTTAATTCAATCCGAGCTAAGCGATATTGAACACCTGACGGAAGCTGTCGCCGCCGGTGGACTTTCATCTTCGCAGTTAAACGATATCCAGATCATGATCGAAAGCCGCCTGGCACGAATCGATGACATCGTTTCCGGAACAACCTTCGGCGGCCAGGAACTTTTCACCGCTGATTTCGTGCGAATTACCACCGACGTCATCAGTGAAGCGGGTTTCGATGTGCGGTACCCGGAGATGGATGCCGAAGCATTGAGAATCGACACGCTGGATGTCAACACCATGAGCTCGGCCACGGCAGGCGAAATGGTCTCGACCGCAATAACGACCGTGGAGTCCGCTATCTCCGATGTGGAAGCTGAATTAACACTGCTTGGTTCGGGGCTTGAAGAAAAATTCAGTGAGCTTAAGGAAAGGTTCGCCGAACTCAGGGAAAGTGAGAAGCTTAATATAGCCGATGAAACTCGCTGGTTACAGGTAGAAAGCCTCAGGGTAACCATATCGAACGGTGATTTGAAAAATATATCACCCTCGATCGGGCTGACAGCGGACGTAGTCTCCTCTGCTTTAAAGTAGGAACCTCTCCCTTAAAAGAAGAAGCTCGCTGATGAGGTCAGCGAGCGTTCAAAAGTCTACAGCGTATATTTTTTGTTGTTTTGTTTTTAATCTTAACTTTTTACATCTATTGAACGGGGTGGGGGGCGGTGCCGTAGGAAAGAGGGGGGTTGAATCAAATAGACGGCGAACTTCGGCAAGGTCTTGCTGCTAGGAGGCGTTGTTTTGATATGTTCCTGGAACCGCCACCCCAAAAGCCCGTTAAACTCTGTACATAATATACATTGAGCCCGGATTTTTTAAAACACCCAATTGGCACCCGGTTTTTGGATACCAGTTGAATGGCCATTCAGTGTGTAAATCCCATGAATAATGGTAGTATTCATTTTTCGGGCGGATTGCAAACCATGACTGATCCAAATCAACCGGTATCGTTTCCTGTCATCGTCCGGTTTAAAAAAGCCGGGCTGATGAGATTTATCGGGCATCTCGACTGGCAGGCGCTTGAACTGGCGATGTTCATAAAGGCTGGCTTAAAAATTGTTGTGAGCGCCGGGCCTTCCAGGCGCCTGAAAATTAAAACAAGCCCGCCTACCCCGGTTGCCGTCGCAAGCAATACTGAACTCACCTGCATTCAACTCGCACAAGCGGTTTATCCGGACGAAGCGAAGAGACGCCTGATGGAGGTCTGTCCCGAAGGCATCGACGTTGTTTCTGTCAGGGATGCCGGCCTGCTCCCCAAAAAAAATCCATTCGGTGTTATCGAGGCCTGCGGGTACGAACTTGATCCCGGTAATGGAATTGAGAAGGAAGTCCATGAGGCAACCATGAACACCCTTCAGGAGATCAAGACGGGGGAAATCCCGGATGACGTAAGTCGTGAGGAAGTGAAACAATTCTGGGGGAGAATCATCGAACTCAGCCGAAACGATGATACGATCCGCTTAATTGTCAGGCAGGAAGAGGGCAACACGTTTCATGCTGCGAGGTGCGCGGATTACCTTGAGACGCGATTGAATTTAAAACATTACCCGTTGTTCACAAAGCTCGATTATTACCGTCTGAAGCCCAGGATGAAAAAATTGTTCGCGTGAGTGAGGGCATAATAACAGTAGCCCGACCGTGAGGGGCTGTTGAAAAAGTAGTAAGACTGAAATAGTACAAGGGATTAAGTTTCCCGATACCGCTTTACATGCGGACGGGCCGTCCGCGGTACAGCAGGCCGGCGTCCTGCGCTACGGGATTTAGTACTTTATCAACAGCCCCGTAAGTGAGGGCATATGGGATCATGAGCGACTCCCTGACGGTCGTGTTACTGACAGTAAAAAGTGACCGTATGCGGATATTTTTATAACTCACTTATTCTGTTCCCGTGCGACAGCATCGTTGAACAGTTTGAACGCGACCCCAACGAGGACCCCGATCAATAAACCCATCGGGATGAGGTTTGCAATCTCCTCTGTTATCCAGAACACCAGTATCATCACCGCGAACATCATCGCGACTCCGAACACGGAATATAGGACGAGGATTTTTATCCGGTTCTTTATTGGTTTCTTGTCCATTGGGGATCTGTTATTTAGCCATTAACTCCCACAGCCTGGATTGATCCAGCTTCTCAGCGTACCGGAGCGAGTGATCGACGAACCAGTGCAAGTATACTACGACCCCGTACACAATAATACCGAGGATGGCAAGTCCCCTGCTGAGCCAGGGGCGCTTATGCCTAAGGTATATCACCACAATTGCCACGAGAGTATTCGCTGCCAGTTTTATGTAAACAAAAGTAATTTCCTTGTCATCAAGCAGCCTGACGAACAGCGGATTGAGTTCACCCGCTTCCTCGTGATGCATTAGTGTCCAGGCGAGGTCGATAATCATCAGGATGTACATTATGAAAATATCCATTGCCGGATCCGGTTAACCCGTCTCGTTCAATGCACCGAGCCTTTCGAGGTGAGACAACGCTTCTTCGTGCATGGATTCCCTGTCAGGTGTTATAAATCCCTCACCCCTGACCTCGGGAGCGATCTCGTAGATCACCTCAAACAGTCTCCAGAAGCGGGTGGCGAGTTCTTTTTGGTCGAGACGTTCATACGCAATTGCGATGAGGCGGTAGCTTTCGAGATGAGATGAATCTGTAGCGATGGCCTTTTTCAGGTAAGCTATCGCGTCGGTGTATTTAACCTCGTCCCCGTCCTCTTCGGCCCTGAGAAACTGGAGATGCGCCGTCCTGTAGTAAAGGTCGGGATTGTATGGTATCTGCCAGCACGCGTTTCTCAGGATCCGGAAACACTCGTCGTACCGGGCCTCGAGTTTATCCAGAATGTTGAGATATGCTTCCACCTGTTCATCTAAAGGTTCATCCTCATCGCGTGTCAGCGAAGATGCGTCAATCCCGTTCTGACTGAGAATAATCCTCTGTTGAGAGGCCAGGTTCCTGGTTACATTGATGCCTTCGATCAGTTCGTTAAGGAGTTCGTAAGTGATATTGATGTCGCCCGCGAACAATTCAACAGCGGTTGTAAGGGCGTGGATATATTCATATTGCAGGCCCGCGTCCTTATAAATATGCGAGAGTCGATACAAGGCACGCATCTGGCTCCTGCTCACCGAACTGGAAAATCGGTCCTCACCCGCAACCAGCCATGGATTAGGGTTAACATCCGTGCTCGTCCGGCATCCGGAGCTGAAAATAATAATAAGGAGTACAAGAATTAACGATGATCTTCGCATGCTGTTAATGTAATAAGTTTATCACGGATTTGAAGTACGCGGGAACCGGGATCGCGATCAAGTGGAAAATCCTGCCGGGTTGGCCTTAGTAGAATAGATATTATACAATGTCCGACGGGTGGATTACCGATAAACATACGAGGAGATATCCCACAGGAATGAAATATTTCTCTCTGTCAATTGTAATTTCAGGGCTGATTATATTTTTCCTTCTCGCTCCAGCGGTTGCGCAGGAGGGTCCCGATGAATGGGAGCCGAATAACAGGAGGGTGCTGGCGGATGAAATCACGGGGTTTCAGATCGAAGGTGAAATCGGCGACAATGACTTCGAGGACTGGTATGTCCTGGCCGGCCAGCAGGATTCCACCAACGAATTCAAGTTGATATTCAACGAGGACGAATGCGATATCACTATGGAGATCTACTCAGGTGAGGAACTAATCGATACGGGCGGATACTCCTATGTGGACGGTTTCATAATTTCAGGGCTTCTCGATCCGTGTTTCATCCGTGTCATGAAGGTTGAGGGCAACGGCATGTACCTGGTTGAAATCAACCCTATGTGCGAGGGCGAATCGGAAGACGAGCCCAACGATGATAAGAGCCTGGCTGACATTATCGGGCTGGGTACTATCGAGGGATACTTGTGCGAGGATGATACAGACTGGTTCAAGCTTGATGGTTTCGAGGGAACAAACCCGACTATCACGCTCAGTTACGACTATGAAACCTGCGATATCGACTGCCTTGTTTACTCGGACGATCTTCTGGTCGGTCAACTCGATCTTACGATCAGCCCCGACACTATAGAGTTTGAGACCGCCGGTACATGCTACCTTTACGTTTATGCATTCGAAGGTGAGGGCGGGTACACAATTGAAATCGAAGGGTAAAATATCATCACGGGAAGGTTATCTCTCTCGAGGGGCCTTTATGGTTCCTTACCCATGGAATTATAAATTTGACTAATCCGGAATTTCTTTATCTTTTTTAATCAAATTTAATATTTTCGTGATATGATTCCGGGTGCCGAAAGTATATCGGTCCGGAATTTGTTTCCCGGGTTCCTTTTTCAGGAAATCCCGGGTGATTTATAAGGGTAAATGCCCTGCAAATCGTATTCGGTATTTATGATTTATTAATCAAAAATAATAATGTCAAAAGCTGAAACAGGAGGCTTAAATGAAAATTTCTTTTTCAATCACGATTGCAGCTATCGCATTGTTACTTTTTACTATCGCACCTGCAGTGGCGCAGGAAGGTCCTGATGAATGGGAACCGAATGATGACTGGCGCGATGCCACTGAAATAACCGGCCTGGTCATCGAAGGCGAGATCGGTCGTCGCAGCGACGATGAGGACTGGTTTGTCCTGGTCGACGGCCAGGAAGGTTTTTTCCCGTATATAACAATCTGGTATGACGACGATGATTGTGACATCGACCTGGAGGTCTACTCCGGGAGTGGCCGTGACCGCGACCTGGTTGGAGATTTGTCATCCGTATACAGCCCGGACGGTGATGATTTTGACGTCGATGATACCTGCTACCTGCACGTTATCGCGTACGAAGGTAATGGGGATTATACGATTGAAATCGAACCGGAGAATGGCGGTTATTACAGGCCTGACGACTGCGAAGGCTATGACGAGGTCGAATCCAATGATGACTGGGATCTTGCGGACCTCATCACCGGCTTTGAAATTGAAGGCTATGCCTGCGTAGATGATGACGACTGGTTTAAACTCGATGGGCAGGAAGGTTACTTCCCGTTCATCCAACTTGAGTACGACGATGACGAATGCGACATCGACCTTGAGGTCTATTCGGGAAGCGGTCGAAGCCATGACCTCGTGGGTTCACTGACATCACTCGACAGCCCTGACGATCAATATTTCGATGTTGAGGATACATGCTACATCCATGTTTATGCGTTCGATGGTGAAGGTGAGTATTATATCTATATCGAACCTGATGACGATTATGACCACTATGAATATTATGATGAGTGCGAAGGCCCGGATGAAATCGAACCAAACGACGACTGGGAAGATGCTGATACAATCGGCGGCCTGTTCATCGAAGGCTATGCCTGTGAAGGTGACGTAGACTGGTACATACTGGAAGGCCAGGAAGGACGCCGCCCTGCAATCACCCTTAATTATGATGATGACGAGTGTGACATTGACCTTGAGGTCTGGTCGGACGACGATGTCGTTGGGAGTCTGACTTCATCGAGCAGTCCCGACTGGGACGATTTCCGCGTCCCGGGAGAGTGCTGGCTTA
>DAOVJF010000370.1 GCA_030673355.1 Planctomycetota bacterium
AGCCCGCATGGATTATGTCGCGCCTTTCTCATCGATCTACACCGACACGGAGGAAACCGAAGCGGCGAGGGAGGCGGCGGCAAACGATGTCGATCCGGTTTACACGATTGATAACAAGGTTTTCCCTGCTATCAACGCGGACCTTGGCACGTTTTTCCTTCAGCTCGATGATTATATCACCGGACTTGTCGACCTTAGAGCCGCTTTCGAAAGCCAGGCTGCGATGGAAGATCGACCGGCTCCGGATGAATCAGGTGAGCCGGACGGTGTGGAATCCGTACCGGTCGACCCTCCCCCATTCATAACCCGGGAAGATATTGATTCCCTTGAAACCGTATCGGTTACCACGTTGATCGGGATCCTGGACGAGTCAATCGAGATCGAAAGCTACCTTGTTGAAAGGGTGACCAATGAAGACATCCGGGATTTATTTAACAGGGACGCGGATACAAGGAACGAATTTCATGGGATGATCGAGCGCGCGATACGAGAACGAGCTATCGACACGATCTTCCAGCCCGATCTCGCCCGGGTACTTGATGAACTCCGCGAAACTATAGTTGAAAGGTCGATTGAATCCGGATTTACGCTGGATCAGGGCACTCTGGCATATCAAATCGCCAGTTATTATGTTCGTCCCAATGCGATTCTCGACATTCCGGCAACCTCGGAAGCAAAACGTATCGCGAGAGAATCCACGCAACCTGTCCAGAAGGAAGTACGTGCCGGGCAGGTCTTCCTCAGGTCGGGCGAGGTGGTCGACCGGGAACACATCGATATAATGGAAGCTCTCCGTCTGACCGACGATGATGACCGGTCGAACTCCTGGCTTTCTATCCTGCTGTTTACTGTGATGCTGATAACAGCATTCAGCCTGGGTTCGCGGTACCTGGTGACGAGGGGAGTCAACCAGCTTGAGGATTTACGATACTACATGCTTTTCTTCACGATCCTGACAATCGCGTACCTGATGAGTTTCTTCCTGATCCAGAGAATATCCGCTGTGGTGACTGGAAACGATGCTCCGGTGCTTCTGATGCTGGTTTCGCTTCCGGTGGTCGGTGCCGCGGTGCTTCTCGCGCATTATTTCAGACGGTTACTTGCCGCGACGGTATCCGGATTCCTGGCTGTCATCGTAACACTCGCTTCCGGGGAACCGTCGGTGCTTCTACCGGCGCTTTTTCCATCGCTTGCGGCATCTTTAATTGTCTGGAGGGACAGCCCTCGGGTCATGATGGCAAGGGCAATTATTCTCCTGACCCTGATCTGGGCGGCATCGTTCCTGTCCCAGATATACATATCCGGGATGGATACCGCCGGGCTTCAGGCAAGGCCGTGGATTCTAATTTTCGCCATAACCCCGGTACTTGTCGCGATGTTCCTGGCGAACTATGTGCTCGATTCAGCGTTTAATATCCCCACCGCGAGCCGTCTTGCCGAGTTCGACAACCAGGATCATCCGTTACTCAGGAAGTTACAGCTCGAAGCTCCGGGCACGTGGCACCATTCGATGATGGTCGGCCTGATAGCCGAGGCCGCATGCCAGGCTGTGGGCGGAAATTCATACCTGGTCCGGGTCGCCTGCATGTACCACGACATCGGTAAGATCCGGAGGCCGGAATTTTTTATCGAGAACCAGCACGGCGGGATGAATGTCCACGATAAATACTCGCCATGGCTTTCAAAAATTATTGTTGAAAGCCATGTAAAGGACGGCATTGCGCTTGCCGAAGCCCACGGACTCCCGAAAGAGCTGATCGATTTCATTCCACAGCACCACGGCACCAACCTGATCCAGTATTTTTTCCGCAAGGCTCTGGCGATGTCAGAGGACGGATATGTTAACGAGTATGATTACAGGTATCCGGGTCCGAAACCCCAGACTCTTGAAACGGCATGCCTCAATATTGCCGATGCGGCGGAATCATCGACCCGATCGCTCGACGACCCTACGCCTCACCGGATTGAATCCCTGATAAATAAAATTTACGAGGACAGGTTGCTTGACGGCCAGTTCGAGGAATGCGGCCTCGCGCTCAGCGATCTTGAAAAAATAAAAGATACGATAATCGACCGGCTTATCGGCTCCTACCATGCGCGGATTGAATATCCGGAGGAAGAGGAATTAAGAAGGCAGTTCCAGCTCAAGCGTGCCGAGGGTGAAAAGGCTCCAAAGAACGGCATCCCGCCATCGGATGATGATTGATAGTACCTTTCCGGATGACTGGTAAAACTAAAACCCCAAGGATCGCAATTTCGGGAACACCATGGACGGATCTCGGTCCGCTGGGCGAAACCAGGATTGATTCAATAGAGACGGCGTTTGGTGTAATCCTGGATAATACAGGAATGTTTGACGATCCCTGGAATACCATGCTCGGGCTTGCATTGATCGATGATTACGGAATCCGGAAAATCAACTTGAAACATCGCGGGATCGATCAACCGACCGATGTGCTGAGTTTCCCGATGTATGAACCCGGTGAAATCCCTTTGAAAATTAATGATGGGGATCCGCCGAGATTACTCGGGGATATCGTGATCAGCGTTGAGACTGTAAGTAAACAGGCCGGGGAGGGCGGGATTGGTTTTATCGAAAGGTTTACGGAATGCTTTATTCATGGGGTATTGCACCTTTTAGGATGGGGTCATGAGAACGAAGATGACTGCCGGAAAATGGAGGGTGTGGAGGATGGGATGTTCAGGGATGTTTTAAAGGTTTTCTCCGAATAAAACCTCAGTAACTTATTCTGGGGGATCCACACGATAAACATGTGAAAATTATGAGTAAAATAATGATATATCTTCGCATCTCTATTCCTCCATTTCTCTTTTTTTTACTAATCAATCAATTGCAATCTCGACTTCGAAAACATCAAACGATGGATAAGGCGCTGGATCTAAAGGCCCAAAATATGCATGCATTTCATGCGCTAAAACCTGGTATACCCCATCGGGGATATTGGAGAATTTAAATCCTGGAGCGCAACGCAGGTGTTCAGGATCGGGCGAATCGCAATCGCCAGTTATAGTCCAATTCAAGTAATATGTCTCGAACCTGAATCCAACGAAACGTTTATCAGATGCATCAGGGAGCTGGTACCATAAATCAAGTTCAAAATATCCCTCATCAATTGTAGAAGGTGGCGACGCATAGTGGTTGCAGCATGATTTGTCCGTAATAACATTCCCGTTGTTGTAAACAACCTCAAAGTGAAAAAGCTCAGGCTGATTGGCCGAAAAAGGAAAATCATCGACCGGATTAGTTACAGGCATGACTGTTGGCGGCTCCCAGCAGACATCGAGAGCATAACCCGCCCTCCATGCTCCCGATGGCAGCGAAATGTGAAACACGTGTGATACAGTTTCACCGTTTTCAAGCATGTGCCGTTCCTCGTTAGAATAAAAATTGAGGTAAGCGTTTATATTCGCGGTTGGTACACCGCCGAAAGCGTACTTTCCTTCCCAGTAATTGAAAATTGGATTCGGAAGCCCTGAATCGTAGTCAGGGCTCCAGAAGTACGTGTACCCATCCGCGTTGAGAATTTCCGGATCGCCCATTAAACGCCATGACAACCGGTAATCGAGCGGATAGAGCGGCATTTTTTTCATGTTGTCTGGGATTACATGCGATCCCTGGAACATCAGAATC
>DAOVJF010000095.1 GCA_030673355.1 Planctomycetota bacterium
AATGAGTCCGGATTATCAAAGATCGGTGAAATAATAGATGAACCGTTCGGGATGCATCTCGCCAGGGTCGACGGCAGCGTACTGAATCCCGCAATGCTTGGATGGGACCATTTCAGGAAGGGGAAATAACAGGTTGGTTTGTAAGAACGAAATAATCAGCCATTCAGAGGACGTAACCCTTGAGCTTGGTTACGCAATCGGGAGTACATTAAAGGGTGGGGAATTAATCAGCCTGACAGGTCCGCTTGGGACAGGAAAAAGCGTGCTCGCACGTGGAATCGCAAGAGGGCTTGATATATCCGGACCCGTGAGAAGCCCGAGTTTCAATCTGATGAGAGAATATTCCGGACGGCTTATACTCAGGCATTGGGACCTTTACCGTCTTGAGGGGGGATATGAATCGCTTGGACTCCTTGAATCGGTGAATGATAATGCGGTAGTGGTAGTGGAATGGGCTGAGAGATGGACCAGGCTCGATTCGGTTTGCACGATGAGGCTGAATTTTGACTATGGAGAAAAAGAGACGGATCGAATGATTAATTGGGATGGACAAATCCCCGGATTATAAATGTATCTTGCGATCGACACATCTACTCGTAAGGCGCTTATCGCCCTGATGGACGAAGATGAGTTTATTGTCCGGAGTTTCGAGCATCACGCGACACAGAAAGTTATTTTTTCCGAGCTTGCGAATATCCTGGATCCTGAAACCCCTGGTAACCTCGATGGAATCGTGGTTGGTATCGGACCGGGTTCATTCACCGGGCTTAAGATCGGAGTAATTGCGGCAAAAACACTCGCATGGTCGAGAGGTCTTCCCCTTGTGGGAATCTCGAGCCTGGATGCTGTCGCGGCTGGCATAAAATTTCCGAAAAATTCCGAAACCGTGCTCGTTATTGCGGTACGATCGACGAAGGGTGAAGTTTATTTAAGGACCTACTCAATCGAAGATAATGACTGGGTACCGGACGGCCCGATCCATGATGTACCGTTGGACTCGGGTAGTCTTCTACAAATTCTCCCTGATCGCCTTTTGCTTGTTTCAGGTGAAGCTGGGGAATCAATTGCGGGAATATTGAAAGGTTACCGGGAGATGGTGCTTTTAGAAGAGGGTAAAAGATATCCAATGGCGGATGGTTTTTATAAACTGTCCAGACCGCGTTTTGAGTCGGGGAATCTGGATGATCCCAGCGAGCTTGTTCCGGAATATGTACGGCTCAGCCAGCCTGAAAGGTTATTGAAAAATAAATTAAAATAATCATGAAAGATAAACGTGATTTCTGGCCCGATCCAACAGAATCATCACCAGTACAGGGTGTTGAGCTTCTTCCCATGCGCCCTGATCATCTCGATGAGGTGGTCCGGATCGAACAGGACATGTTCCCGATTCCGTGGACTCGCGAAGCATTTGAATATGACCTAATAAGTAACCAGCTTGCGCATTACTTTGCGTTAAAAAAGGATGATGAAATAATCGGTTACTCAGGCATCTGGCTGTTCGGGAATATAGCACACCTTACAACGATCTGCATAACCAGGGAATTTCTTAATACGGGACTTGGTAAATGGCTCCTGCTGACAACCATGAAACTTGGTGAGGAAATGGGCGTCGCAAGGTATACACTCGAAGTCAGGGAGTCCAATAGTGCCGCAATAAAGCTCTATGAAAGCTGCGGGTACCGTAAGGTGGGAGTACGGGAAAATTACTATCATGAAATAGGCGAGGACGCTGTGGTCATGTGGACCGGCGGACCTCCATATGATGGATAAATGCTGGTTCTGGGAATAGATACATCCTGCGATGATACATCGGTTGCAATCTACGATTCGCAACGGCATGAACTCCTGTCCGAGAAAATCTCATCCGATGTGGAGCTTCACTCAAAATTCGGTGGAGTAGTACCGGAGATCGCCGCCCGACAGCATCTCGAGATAATCATCCCGATGCTCGAACTCGCGTTTGATGAAGCGGGAATTGCTCCGGACCCTGAAACCATCAATCTCATCGCAGCCACACGCGGTCCGGGGCTGATCGGCGGGCTTCTTGTGGGGCTTGGATGCGCGAAAGCGTTGTCTTTAGGATGGAACGTGCCATTTGTGGGCGTGAATCATTTGGAAGGACATCTTGCCAGTGCCGCGCTTACCCATCCGGAAATTCCGTACCCGCATATCGCGCTTGTCGTAAGCGGCGGTCATTCGGAAATTTATAAAGCGAATTCAGTAACCGATTATGTTCTCCTTGGTGAAACCCGCGACGATGCCGCAGGGGAGCTTCTCGACAAGGTAGGAAGGCTTCTCGACGTTCCATTTCCAGCCGGACCGACAATCGATAAGTGGACTCTTGACCATGTTAAGGATGAATTGCCTGTCAAGTTTCCCAGGCCCCTATTAAATAAAAAGGATACAGTTGAATTTAGTTACTCGGGGCTGAAAACCGCGTGCCTTTACTTTTTAAGATCTGAGAAATCGAAAAATATCAGCCGTGAGATAATCGGCGCGGAGGTTTTCAGGGCAGTGGTTGATTGCCTTCTCGGAAAAGCATTTCTGGCTTGTGAGAATGAAAATCTCGAAACGCTGATTATTTCGGGCGGGGTAGCGGCCAGTGAATATTTAAGGCGGGAAGCTGAAGACAGGTCGATGTCTTTGGGAATTAATGTTATGTTTCCCGACCCAAAACACTGTACGGACAACGCCGCAATGATTGCACTCGCGGGACTGAGGAGATTTGAGAACAAAGGACCCGACGAGTTCGATCTCGACTGCGATTCATCTATCGCTGTCGGCGAATAATTTACAGGACAAAATGCGAAAGACCCTTAAAATTACTGTTACGTTAATATTTCTTTTCGTGTTGACGCCGGTCATGTCGGGATGCAGTATCGGCTCAGCGGGCGTTGTGGTTGGGCCGTTTTCGTACGGCACCGATGATCCCTCGGGATATCCCTCAAATCTTCCTTTCGGATCACTGGGGGTTGATATTACCTACCCCCGGAACGGGGAAGTATTCTTCTGGGACAGCCGTATCGTAGTGACAGGGGTTATCCGGCGGCAGGATATGGATGTCGACGAATACCCCTGGATCGGGCCTGTCTGGCATGTCGATTTTGGAAAAATCGGTGAAAATTATTATTTTTATAACAAGACCTACAATGAATTGTGGGTGGAGTTCATTCTTGATGGAAAAATCATGGGTCCCGGCATGCATAGGATTACTTTGCGGGCCTGGGATAACCGGGATGGCGGCACGTACCAGGTTGAAGATTCGATCAATATAATCCTGGACTGATGTCTTAATCCCTCAGCTCGGTAATCACACCGCCCTGCGCAAGGATATCACCGACACTCACTGTCGGGGATTCAAAGAAAACCACTTCCCGGTCCTCCGAAGTTATCATAACCTCCACATGGTATACAATGCTGAATGCGTCCGATGGCGGTGTCACGTAAAACTGCCTCGTATTCTCATCTACACCTGCCCAGTCTTCGAGACGGCCCATTGCTGTCTCAACAACGTCAAAAAGCACAGGGAAACCGCCCTCTGAAACGTAACCGCTGTCCGGGTTGTATGGATCTACAAGCAGGAAAGTCTTTTCACCTGTCGGGATAAAGGTTTCGTAAATGAAATTGATTCCCATTGAGTCAGCGGATATCGATTCAGTATTTTCCACTACCACACTAAACAGCAGTGCTTCAGGAGTAAGTCCGCCTGCTGGAGATGCCAAAGTTTCCTGAAGCTCAACATGGATTTCTATATTCTGAGAAATGTCCGGTGCTAGAGGGGTCGGATCCACGGGCGCAGGTACCGGTTCAGGTTGATCGCATGATATGAGCACCATCAGGGCCGAAACCAAGAAAAATATGACTGCAATCCGGGTGAAGTTTGAAATTTTCATTGTTTTTTCCTTATTACCGGGATTTTTAAAGTCTACTTCCCCTTCCCCTGAAAGTCCAGAAGTCTGGAAACAGCGTTCAGGCATTCGACATACGTTTCCCGACTGCTTAATATATACGTATCATGAAACAGACCACAACCCTGGCTGTGTCGATTTTTATATTTTTTTTAATAATCGGATTACATCCCGCCTGGGCTAATGAAAATTTCACCCCTCCAGTCGGCCTTACCCCCGATCCCGGATTTCCGGTCTGGCTTACGCCCGATATCGATAATTATCTTCCCCTGAGAACGAACCAGACTTCAGGCCTTGACTGGCTCGGTTCTGATATCGATGGAAATGGCAGCGATCGTCACTGGTTTATTATGGCCGATGATTATCCCGATGGCGCGATCCACCTGGTCAGTATCGTCGATATTCCCGGATTACCTGAAGTGCATTTCCATCGCTCAAACCTGACTCCAACTCCGCCGGAAATATCCAGGCTCCCGGTCGATCCGGATAATGGATACGATTTTGAGGGAATTTCCATTTATCCCTGGAGTGATATGGTCTTCATTTCACAGGAAGGAACGGTCGATGAAATCTCAATTTACACGGGACGGATTTCACCGGGCGAAATAATTCCCGGGGAGTCGTCTTACTGTCGGGCAGGGGAGATAAATTTCCTGCCTGGATACATCTCAAATATAACCAGGTTTGAGTTGCCTGAATGGGACACTGTATTCGGCTTGTATTTCAAGGGCAATCTGGGAATTGAGGGCATCGCCTCGAGTGAAGATCGCCTTTTCCTTGGGCTTGAATCGCCGTATGACTTCATAACCCGAATTTTCGGCCAGAAATCGACAATACTCGGAATCTGGGAATTCGATCCGGATAATTTCGCCAATGAAGAAGAAAATGAACTTCTCGCCGCTATTGACACCGCTGACTGGGAACCTCAGCTTGGGTGTATCATAGAAACTATCTCTGGGCTGGATGCGATTGACTCTCACCGTCTCGTTGGAATAGATCGAGATAACCAGAGGCTTTTCGCACTGGAATTTTCAGATGAGTACGCCCTTATCTCGGGAAGGACATTTTACCTCGATTGCCCTGGTCCGGAACCTGTCGAATCCGATGGATGCGATGACATTGATCACTCACCCGATCTGATAAAACCATCGCTGGAGAGTGTCGCGGTTGTGCCGTCAAGTGATCCGTCCCAGGGCGATGTAGAGGAGTATTACATCTATCTTACATGCGATCCATGGGGGCCGGGATGGGGATTGAATGAACCGGACTGGGGTTGCGATGGGTACGAGCAACGCCTGCGTTCGCTGCTACCGGCTTTGTACAGGTACACAATACCAGCGGATATTTTGTTTCCAGAATGAAAAATAATCAACTTTCAATTTGATTTGGGCTTTGATGTCACAACAAGATAATCCGCGGTTACAAGGAATCCAAGGTCATTGAGAAGAGCAAGCATCGGTTCATTCTTCGTCCCGACAATCATGCTCGCCACCTGCTTCCGTCCCGAAGCCTGCCTGGCGAGCGCGGCAACAAGTCTCTTGGCGAGTCCCCGCCTTCGGTAAGGCTTGAAGGTATAAACACCGTCGATAAGCACATGATCCAATGTCTGGGAACCGCGGACCGCAACCGATGCGATCGTACCCTCGACGACCCCGAGCAGGATTCTGTTCTCCATGACCATCTTCTCAATATCGAACGGTGGACGGTTGCCAAGTTCAGCTTCATATTCTTCCACGTATTCCTCAAGACGCCGCAGATCGGCTTCCTGGGCGAGGCGATGTCGTCCACCCGGTCCGTGAGGCGATTTGAAATCCTCCAACTCGAGATGTAAGTATTCCTTGATGTGTTCAACTTCCCGTGCTTTGAAGTATTTGTGCTTTAAGATGTCCCGGATTACCGGGGTTTCTCCTTCAACTTTCGATGGATGGGTTAATTCCCCTGGAATACCGTCGAGCAGCTTCACGAGGGTTTCAGCGTCATTATCATGGATGAACCAGCGGTTGTCCGGGACCACAGCGAGGGCAGCCATGCACGAATCATCTTCGACATGTGCAAGCACCACCCCGTCCATATCGCCCTGGAAACCGCCGTCAAGCCCCTGGAGCAGACTCCGAAATGTCGTGTGAACCCTACTGGTATTTTTGATGAAATTATCAACAAGGCTGCGCATCCGTGTCGAATGAACCTGTAAAACAGGGCCCAGTGGAAGCTTGAGCCTTATGTGCCCGGGTTGCTTGTCTTCATTGCGGGAATTCCATTTTTCAGCACCATCGGCCGGATCCGGATGCGAAAATATTTTCCGTACACCTTTTTTACGGGTAGAATTTTGTTTCCGAGGGCTGACCGATTTACGTTTCGAAGGATCAGGCTTGCTACTGTTTGAAGATTTTACCATTTCAAAAAAATATTCCTGAAAAAACAAAAAAAATCGAAATCCAATGTCAGGTTTCCGTATTCCGGAGCGTTGTATTATAACAGCAAGTTGCCCTTCCGGGAGTTTATTTATGAAAATTTACCTCAAAGTATTAATTTTAATTATCCTGGCATTTTCTCTACCGGGTTGCACGGTAACCCCGGATAAACAAGATGGCCATGGAATCCCGGATAATATGCGCATCGGGACATACAATGTCAAGAACCTGTTTGACGGTGTGGACGATCCACATAAAGCCGATGATGAGCCGCCTTCCGGGGAACGACTAGCCGCCCTGTCAGAGGTAATTCTGGCTGCCGGATGCGATATCCTGGCGGTTCAGGAGGTTGAAGATATCGATGTCCTGACCGATTTCAATGAACGATATCTTGCGGGTTACTATTCAAGCCTTGTACTCATTGAAGGTAACGATCCAAGGGGAATCGATGTCGCCTTCATGTCAAAATTCCCGCTTCTGGAGGTAACATCGTATGCCGATCGCGAGATTCCCAATACGGAGACTGGGAGAAGCATCCGGTTTTCGCGCGATCTCTTGGCTGTAGCATGGATTGCCCCAAATGGCCGAAAATGGGTTTTCCTCACTACTCACCTGAAATCGGGTCGTATGGATGAGGATCGACAAGTGAGGAATCTTCAGATAGATGAGATATGCAGGATAATTGATGAGGAAAATTTCGTCTCTGGAATGGGGAATGGATGTACGGTACTTATGGGTGATCTGAATGCCGAACCATGGACCCATGAGATGAGAGACCTTGCTTCGGTCCCGTTTTCCGATCCGGCCAGGGATTTAAGGTACAGGTTTACCCATGCGTCCGGCATGATACTGGATTACATTCTCCTGTCGCCCGGCGCGGATAATCATCTGGTTATCGGTTCGTACACGATCTACCGCGATTCACCCGCGGACCAGGCAAGCGACCATTTTCTGGTGTACCTCGATTTGAAATTCCGGTAATGATATACTCATCAGGTGTGAATTTAATGAAGCCGGGGGTTAACATGGCAGAAGAATACACGAAAGAAATCCTTCTTCAATTGGTGAGAGCATTAAGTAAAGCCGTCTCTATGGAACAAAATGCTCAGAAATTTTATGCGGAAGCCGCTGAGAAAACAAAATCTCCTGAAGGAGAAAAGATGTTTAACTGGCTGAGCCAGTTTGAAGAATCCCATGAAAAGAGGTTGACGACCAGGGTAAATGATCTTTTGAAACATCCATTGCTGGCTGGAGAATCTATCCCTGATCTTGGCACCTTCAATGTCAGTGAAACAAAAGATCTGGATGTGGCAAAAATCAAAACCGAAATGGATGTCCTGAAAATAGCCCTGGAGAACGAAAACCGTGCCTACATTTTCTACCAGAAGAAATTAACACTGGCAAGGGACGAGCCGACGAGACAGCTTTTTGAGGATCTATCGAGGGATGAAGAGAAACATATGAAGATCCTCGATGACCAGTTACACAGCTTGAAAATGAATAAACTTTATAAGGACTTCGAGGAGTTATAGTAATAGCACTGAATCGGATTGCCGCTAATAATAGACAACTTCACCCTCCGACCAGACAAACGGCCGTATTCCTTCCCGGAAACTTTCCGAATTTCCAGAATCCGAAAGAAGATACAACCCGCCTTCAACTGCCGCATCGGTAAATGATGCTGTGACCGAGCCATCTACATCGACAGTTTGTACGTTACCGACTATTTTCCACATCATAGAATTTTCGGGTATTTCCTCACCTTCAGGTTCGACATCGACATACCTGAACAGTGTAACTTCCAGTTCTGCTTCCAGGTTTGATGTGCCAGTCCAGCCAGTAAGAGAAATTTCTCCAACGATCTCTTCATATGGACAGGGATTCGTATATTCAATAGTGCCGTCCCTGTGAAGTATGAACGGTTGAGCTACGGGATTATGATCTCCCCAGCCGAATTCATCCTCTTCATATCGCGTTGGACAGTAGAGGATATCGTGATTTCCGACGTCCGGGAAATGAACCATGTCATTTTCCGCCCACTCGCCAGCCACAGCCTGCCACGAGTTGAAATTGAAAACACAGAGAAATGTCGCGATAGACGGGTTGTCGACCCAGATATCGATATTGCTGACCGATGTATATTCACTTGTTACATCCAGCGCGGCGACCCTCATGAG
>DAOVJF010000092.1 GCA_030673355.1 Planctomycetota bacterium
CAGGATCGCTTTTCATCCTGTCGATCATCCTCCGAGAATCAGCGGCACCCGCCTGAAAATAATGTTATCCTTCCCAGGCAAAAATCCAGCATGGATTTTAGAAGGAGTTGTTTGTTGAACACTGAAACGAATAAAGGTGTTTTCGTTATTTACACTGGCGGGACGATCGGATCGAGACCACGCGACCCGAACGATCCTGACAGCCCGAGAACCTTTATAGCATGGGATGAACTTGTAGAACTTACCCCGGCATTGAACGATCTTGATTTCCCGGTGACAGGCTGGAGTTTCCCAACGCCAACCGATTCATGCAATATCGGGCCGCGCGAGTGGCGCCTGATGGCGGAGAAGATCGAGGTGAACTACGACAGCTATGAAGGATTTGTGATTCTCCATGGCACCGACACGATGGTGTATACAGCGTCGGTTCTTTCTTTCATGCTGGTCAACCTCGGGAAACCGGTTATCCTGACAGGAGGACAGCGGAGCCATTTATATCAGGCCAGGAACGACGCTGAACAGAACCTAATCACAGCCCTGAGAATTGCTAATCCAAAAGACTCCGGAATTCCTGTAGTACCGGAGGTTTGTATTTTCTTTCGCGACGATCTTTACAGGGGAAATCGCTGTATTAAAGAGGACGCGAGCGGATACAACGCGTACTCCAGCCCCAACTACCCTCACCTTGGATGGGCTGGAGATAAGATCCATATCGACACGAGGCACATCCGGCCGATACCAACGCAGTCGTTCAGGATCCGGCGCAATATGAACTCGAATGTAATATCGTTCAATGTTTTTCCGGGCATCCAGGACACCGATGTCGTGCAGCGCCTCTTAAATGCACCTAACCTTCGGGGCATAATCCTGTGCACCTTCGGATCCGGGAATATACCAACGAGTCCGGATTTCCTGGAACCATTCAGGGAAGCGGTGGAGAGAGGTGTGATCATCCAGAGTGTAACGCAGTGCACTCGGGGTATGGTTGATCTTGGACTATATGAGAGCAGCGCCAGGCTTCTGGAAATAGGAATAATTTCAGGGCTGGATATCACCGATGAGGCCGCGTTGTGCAAGATGATGGTACTGCTTGGAGACGAGGATCTGACTGAGGTTGAGGTTGCCGACCTGATGCAGCAGGACCTTGAAGGTGAGATGTCGCTGTCGGTTTTCACAACTCACTTCAGGAAACAGGACAAAAACAGGTTAAATGCTTCACAAAAAAGTCTGCGACTGGTATCTGTCGATTTCCTTCCGGGTGACTGGAAGGGCTGGAAAATCAGTTCGGCGGTATTTAGATTCAGAAAAGCCAGGATTAAAAATGACCCGCTTGATGAACCAGTGTCAATCAGGATTTTTCTAAACCTGGGATCTACGGACATACTTAACGATAAGAGCCCGAATTATGCCGGTGAGTTTCGACGAATGGTGAACGATGAACCATCCATTGTATCGTTCGATGTCACGAAGGTGGCACGAAGACTTTTCAAGCCCGGGATGAAGGTATCTTTTACAATATCAATCGGCGAGGATTCTCAAGGATCATTCGAATGGGATAGTGCTGAGTTTTGTATCTATTCGGGAAGTACGGTGGACAGCCGGTAGGCTGGTTAACGGTAAGTGCAGGATAAGCAGTGTCAGGCCAGGGCCTTATACAGGATCCAGCAACCCAGGATTACCGTTATGATTGAAATACTTAAAACAAGGTTTTTTTGCGGTAGCTGCCGGACTGTGTAAGCGCTGAGCGGAATACTGCATATCGCCCCGAATGCAAGCGCAATTGCGAGCGAAAGGTCTGTGATTTTCCCGGCAATAATAAACAGCGCAACTGCAACCAGGCACGTAAGGCCTTCAGCAAGTGAAGTAATGCCGATTGCAGGTTTGCCTTCAACACCGCTCACCAGTTGCCCGCCAATTACCACAGGTCCATAGCCAC
Source organism: Planctomycetota bacterium (assembly GCA_030673355.1). GTDB lineage: Bacteria > JAJVIF01 > JAJVIF01 > JAPKYR01 > JAPKYR01 > JAPKYR01. The sequence continues at coordinate 1,937 of DAOVJF010000092.1, forward strand.
CGCCAGAAAGTGCCTTGTTAAAGCTTGCCACCACACCCAGAACGAATATCTTCCTCCAGGAAAACCTGAATTGCCTGCCCCTTGTAGCGATCAGGATAATTCCCACCGCGAGAATAATAGCGCCAATAATGATTTTCAGTGTGTAAGGGCTAATATTCACCGCAATTTGAACAGCGATCAGTGCGCCCACAATGCCGCATGAAGCCAGCACCATCGCGATCTTGAAGTGCCGGGAACCCGGTTTCAGAATGACATTTCCAGCCTCACTATGGCTGATAGCCGCAGGGATTCCGGCAAGCAACTGGGAAATTAAAATTGCGGGCACAATCTGGATAGGTTCCAAGCCAAAAGGCAGGATCAAAAGGAGCGGGGTAAGGGTTGTGCCGTATCCCATGCCAAGCGTCGAATCTATATATTCGCAGACAAGCGCAAGTACAGCAATTAAGAAGAATTGCAGGCTCCATAATTGGACTATCATAACCTCCGGCGAAAGGACCTTGAACTGGAAATAAAACATCAGGAGGAATGATATCGCAAAGGTGATCGCCCAGACAGTCAGAAGTTTCCTGACAACACCGCGGTTCAGGGATATCCAGAAGCGAAGGAATAAAGGTGCTTTCGTGGAGGTTTGTGAAGTTACCGGATCATTAATGTCTGGCATCAGGACTTCCATTATACCGGAAGAACCAAACAATGGTCTATGGTAACGAAAACGAAAGTAAAATAACCAGGCCGGGAAAGAGTCACCTAACCCGGCCGGTGCTGTAAGAACAGCATGTCAGTATTATTTTTAATGTAATCCGAAACCTGTGTTAACAACCCAGGATTTTATCAACCTCGTCCTTATCGACATCCATTATGTATTTGATACCGCTTATCCCGGCTGCCTCAGGTGTAAGTGCAGCCAGATCATCCCGCGACATGTGCTCAAGGGCGAATTTGCGGCTACCGGCCATCATCTGGCGCAAACCCTGTGCAAGCCGCTCGTAGTACGTGTACAACCCGATCGCGCCTGTAGGGATCTTCTCAAATTCATCGTTACCCAACTCTTTCCTGAGATGAGAGGCGGTTACGAATATCTTATCGATGGAATGTCCGAAGCGCTCAACATAAACGGGAACCTGGTTTTCTTTGATAGTTCTTCCGATCGTCTTGCCGACCATCGCAGCCGCGATGGGACTTCTGGCCATCCCGATAAGCTTCACAAACGGAGCGCCCATGGCGAGGCCCTTGAACATCTGGTCCTCGAAAGTGAAACCGCCGGCAACAGTCAATGGAGGAACATACTCACCAGCATCATCAAGGCGCCTGGCATATTTATAGAGAAGTGAGTGAATTTCCACTGTCGGAACACCCCATTCATTCATCATCCGCCAGGGACTCATGCCGGTTCCGCCGCCGGCTCCATCGACAGTGAGAAGATCGAGCTTGTATTTGGACGCGAACTTGACAGCCCTTGCCAGGTCGGCGGGACGGTAGGCGCCTGTCTTGAGAAATATATATTTTGCACCTGCCGCGCGAAGCTCCTCAACTCTCTGCGCGAATGATTCCTCGGTGACCATCCCGACGCGGGAGTGCCGTTCGAACTCAGTAAATGAGCCTTTCTCAAAAGCTTCGATCACATGCGGATCGGTCGGATCCGGAATAACAACATAGCCGCGTTCATAAAGGAGCTGGGCTTTCTCGAGGTTTTTAACCTTAACCTCGCCGCCGATATCCTTCGCGCCCTGACCCCATTTGAGTTCGACACACTGGACGCCAAGTTTGTCGATAGCGTATTCCTGCACACCCAGCCGCGTATCCTCAATGTTGGCCTGAACGACAATGGCTCCATACCCGTCACGCTGGTGATCCATAAACAGTTTCACCCGGCGTTTCAGGTCGACGGTATCGACAACCTGCCCGTCTTTTATGACGGATTCAGGATCCATACCCACGACATTCTCGCCGATAGTCAGGCCCGTTCCGGCAAGCGCGGTGCCGATCGCAAGCCCTTCCCAGTTGTCCCTGGCGATATTTGTGGAGCCGATTCCGGGAATCATAATCGGCAGACGGAACTTGATTCCCTTGTCATGACCGAATGCGACCTCGAGGTTCACAGCGGGGAAAATGGCCTTATCACTGTCGGCTTCAATTCCGTGAGCGCCGACGGCGGTTCCCATGATATTGAAATGTGAATAGTCGACAGGATAGTCTTTTTCAGCGGGGGTGGTGATAACACCGAACGGCTGAGGATAAATAGCAACGTGGCCACGGTAAGCGGTCTTGCCGATCTCGCACATGCCGATACAGCCGTCGACACAAGTGACACACATGCCGGATATAGGCGATATCGAATCTTCAGTCCTGTTTTTTGATAAAGTTGCGGCAGAGGCATTAATTCTCGAAAATGACATCGTTATCTCCTTGGTTCTCGTCAATCCTTTGTTATTTCGCAGGCTACACAGGGTTCCATGTAGCACATCATGTCATCAAACTGATCTTTTTCGACACAGGGCGGCACCAGGTTGGCGCAGCCTCCGCAAATAGCCTTTTCAGGCTCGTTATAGGTACATCTGAGCTCGCAGACCGGACACACAAACATACAGCCGCCGCAGCGACGGCAGACATCGGTTTCGATATCGAACGGGGTACCGATACTCCGACTTTCGCCGCGTCCCCGAAATCCTATCGCCTTTGCCATCATCTGCTCCTCGCACATCCGAACACAAAGCCCGCATAAAATGCAGTCCTTAAACTCCTGCCTGAATCGCTGCTGGCGAACACCAAACTTTGAAGCGAGGTCCTGGATGGTTTTCGACTGCGGGCAGACACTGAGCATCAGTTCGATAATCATCCGGCGTGCCTTTAGGACCCGCTCCGACGCGGTTCGTACTTTTAAGCCTTCCTGCACCGGAAATGTACAGGATGAAACCATTTTAGCCCCGGGACCCTCTCCGATTTCCACGACGCACAGCCTGCATGCGCCGTATGGTGTAAGTCCGTCCATATGGCACAGGGTGGGTATCGGGAATCCGAGATGCCGGGCGGCTTCGAGTAAAGTCGTGCCCTCTTCAACCTGAACATCCAGTCCGTTTATTGTCAGAGTAATCATTGTGTTCTTTCCTGATTGCCAATTGAGAATCCTACCTGGTTTCGACTGCGTCAAACTTGCACACACTCTTACAGGCACCACACTTAATACACTTGGTTGTGTCAATAACATGCCGCACTTTCTTTTCACCTGTGATTGCGTCCTCAGGGCATGCTTTTTTACATAGGCCGCAAGCAGTACATTCTTCATTTATGTAATATTGAATCAGTTCTTCGCAGACTCCGGCAGGGCATCGTTTGTTCTGGATATGCTCAACGTATTCATCCCTGAAGTATCGTAATGTGGATAACACCGGATTTGATGCAGTTTGTCCGAGGCCACACATTGTCGTGTCCTTCACTGCCAACGCAAGTTCTTCGAGGAGATCGATCTGATCGAGGGTGCCGATACCTTTAGAGATATCATCAAGAATCTCATGCATCCGCTGAGTGCCCATCCGGCATGTAAAACACTTCCCGCACGATTCATCCTTCAGGAAATTCATGAAATACCTGGCGAGATCGACCATGCAGGTGTTATCGTCCAAGACGATCATGCCGCCCGATCCCATGATAGAACCGACTTTTGCGAGGCTGTCATAATCAATCGGCAGATCAAACTTATCTGCAGGAATACAACCGCCGGATGGTCCTCCAGTCTGAACTGCTTTGATCTTAGCCTTGCCGACAGGTCCTCCCCCGATGTCATACACGATTTCATTGATCGTCATACCCATCGGAACTTCAACCAAACCGGTATTCTTTATCTTACCCACGAGGCTGAATATCTTGGTTCCCGAGTTTCCATCAGTTCCTGTTTTAGCGTACTCAGCCCCACCCTGATCGATAATGACAGGAATGTTTGCCCAGGTTTCAACGTTATTAATAACGGTAGGTTTCCCGTAAATGCCTTTTTCAATGGGAAATGGGGGACGCTGGCGCGGCTCTCCCACCTTGCCCTCGACAGACCGCATCAAGGCTGTTTCCTCGCCACAAACGAATGCACCGGCACCTTTCACAATCTGGATATCGAAGGAGAAATCGGAACCAAGTATGTTCTCACCGAGGAAACCAAGATCCCTGGCCTGGTTAAGGGCAATAATCAGGTGTTTTATTGCCAGGGGATACTCATTCCGTATATAGATTATGCCGTCAGTAGCTCCGGAGGCATATCCACCGATTATCATGCCCTCAATAATACTGTGAGGGTTGCCCTCCAGCACGCTCCTGTCCATGTATGCGCCGGGATCGCCTTCATCCGCATTACATACGATATATTTACTTTCACCGTTCTGCTGTTTGGCAAGTAGTTCCCATTTAAAACCGGTTGGAAAACCCGCTCCCCCGCGTCCTCGTAACTCTGAGGTTTTAACCTGTTCAACCACCCATGTCGGATCCCCTTTTTCAAGGATCTTACAAAGGGATGAATAACCATTATTTTCTATGTAGTTATAAATGCGGATCGGGTCGACATTTTCATTCAGGCCAAGGATAATACGAGCCTGCTTTTTGAAAAAGGGAATATCCTCCTGTTTCTCGATCCTGTCACCAGATGAAGGGTCTTTGTATAGAAGATTTTCAACGATCTCATTGTGTAGCACCGCATCGATGATACGCTCCACATCCTTCGGTTTAACATTTGGGTAGAATGTCCTGCTGGGTTCGATAAGCAGCGAAGGTTCCATCTGGCAGAAGCCATGGCAGCCAGTGATCCTGAGATTGACTTTGTCGACCAGGCGTTTCCCTAGAATCCGGCTTTTAGCTGCACGAATTATTTCATTCGCGCCACTCGCCTGGCCACATGTACCTGCATTAATAATGATGGTAGGGATATCCGTGTCCACATGTTCCAGCAATATTGCCTGGAGCCTTTTGAATTCTTCTATTGACCTGAGGTTTTCCATTTATGTAACAATTCCTATTTTATCTTTTTCGGGAGTGACACTCCTGATCAAGTTCAGGATTCTATAAATTAACTCCGCTGAGATCCAGCATATGGTTCTTACATCCCTTTCGCGAACATATCTGGATCATTCCTCCCCCGCTGACAATCATTGGAATCATAGGTGCGCCACACAATACACAGTTCGTTGCACCTTTAAGTTCAGCATGGCAATGTGGGCAGAAGAAATGGACAACAGTTTCTTTCGGTATTTCATACTCGGAGAAAACCTTGTAGCTTCCGTACATGGAGGAAATTGTCAGCCAGCCATGGTTGCGGCCAAAGGATGCTGTCACCCGGATTGACGGGTAGTCATCAATAATGCGTGAAGGGTCCATAAGGCTGTGGTTACACTTGGGACAGCTGGCCTCAACGGGAAAGATATGATAGTCCTGCTCCAGATCCGCTGTTTCGAAACCTTCGGCAGCCTTCTCAATAATTCCCCTGACCTCTGTTTGCCCGACATTGGAGAAGTAGTGTCCATCGACCACAACGATAGGTCCAAGCGCACATGCTCCCAGGCACGCCACGGTCTCCAGAGTGAATTCCTTATCCGGGGTTGTTTCACCGGCCTTGATGCCCAACTGGCTTTCAAATTCTTTGACAATAATCGGTCCTTCCCTGACATGACAGGCTGTGCCAAGACAGGCACAGATAAGATGCTTTCCCCTGGGCACCAGGCTGAAGGCCTTATAAAAGGTGGCCACACCGTATATATCCACCAGGGGAATGTTTTTCGCTTCAGCGACCATCTTTAAGGCTTCTTCAGGAAGGTAGCTGAACCTTGCCTGTATATCCTCGAGGATGGAAATCAGACCGTTTCCTTCCTGACTGTGTTTATCAAGAATATCCCGGACAATATCTGGATTCATAACTCATTATCCTTGCCTGTACTAGCAGTACTCCTCGCAATGCCATACTCCGCCTTCAGTACCTGAATGCATGCAGGTGTCTCTGTTATCACAATTGACGCAGAGACCCTTAAGAGTTTTCATTTCCTCGGGAACCTCAGCCGATCTCGCCACTTGAGGGGAAACTCCAGCCTGAAATTCATGCTCCTCGCAGTGATATACCGGATATCCCGCTGTCCTGTGAATACAATGGGGGGTTGCGGCGCACGTGGAGCACAGATCCTGGAACTGCTCATGGGGTTTGATTTCAAGCACTTTCTTCTCTTTGGCACGTCGGGCTTTCTTTGCTTTCGTGGCTTTCTTCTTCTTTACGCTTGCTTCTGACACCTTGTGCCTCCTTTGACGATTTTACTTGCTGACTTCCATTCGAAACCCAGCCGCAAGCATTACCTTCCAAATGTTGTGCCAATACGGATTAAGAGCCTGAAAATAGTCTCTAAAAAGAGAAAAATTTCACAAAAGCCTTGTTTGCAGGGCATTTCGCGATAAAAAAAAACGGAAAAATCGCACGGTTCGGGCAATCATCGAAAGAAAATATCAGGTTGAATCAGAGGAAATATTGATGAAATTTGAATCGGCGGGGAATTTTTCCCCACCCAGGGCGGCTACTATTTATCAGGCAGATCAGAGGCTTTGAGCTTCTCTCTAAGTGTTTTTCTATCGATCCCAAGAATTCTGGCAGCCTGTGTTTTATTCCCATCGACGCTGGCAAGCACCTTGCGAATATACTCGGTTTCGACCTGGGCAAGGCTTCTATCAAGCCCGGCAG
>DAOVJF010000055.1 GCA_030673355.1 Planctomycetota bacterium
AAATTTCGAGGTGTAAATTATGATGAAACTTTTTAGAAATCAGAAAGGTCAGGGACTGACAGAGTATGCTCTAATCATCGCCCTGGTCTCAATTGTCGCAGTAGCTGCCCTGACTCTGCTCGGCGGGCAGATTGACACTATCTTTGGTTCAATCACCACAGAACTTGGTGGTGGAGCAGGTTAATTTCCCAGTCAGCAAATTACACAGCGGGGGGCGTCAGCCCCCCGTTTTTTTCCCCCAATCATTTCCAGACAGCCGAAATTGGCTGGATTTTTTTTACCGAAATTTGTATCGATCGTCTTGCCGCGGTCATATAGAGGGAGAAGTTATGGAGACCATCGCTTAATTTTATCGAATTTCACACGCAAATTTCTTTGTTTTGCGCATGTGCAGAAAGGTTCAGAATTACACCTACCTATTCGATATTATAAATGACTATTAAGTCTGTTTGCGTGAACCTCCATGGCATAATTGCCATGACTGCGGGTTCGTGCAGGAGATTAAAACCTCCCTTTGGAGGATGTACATATGCAAAACATGAGACCATTCATAATCGCTCTTGCTTTCGGGATAATCGCTGTCGTGCTTGTCTATTTTTACATTCAGAAAATCCAGAGCGGAGACGGCCTCGGTGAAATCCCCAGGGTACGGGTTGTACGTGCCACCGAAAATATTCCTGCCAGGTCGACAATCACGGAGAGTATGCTCGAGGAAATCGAGGTTGAAGAAGATATGCTGACCCCGGAGACGGTCACAGAGCTTGAGGAGATTCTCGGAGAAGTTTCTATTACGAATATTTACGAGAACCAAATCCTGATGAGCCCAATGTTTAGAGCGGAAATTGAACTTCAGGATCCTTCCCGTATGCTTGACGAAGGTGAAAGGGCTGTCACGGTAGGTGTTTCAGAGATCAGCGGACTCGGTGGGAACCTGATGCCCGGGGACAGTGTAGATGTCCTGGTTACAATACTGAGTCACGATGAAATTGGTGTCTCAAGCACGTTTACAGTTTTGAGACAAGTCGAGGTGATGGCTGTAGGACAGAATATCGGGTTTGAAGAGGACGAGACTATGGCAGGTGGAGCGATATCGAAATCGGTAACTTTGAAGGTCAACCCCATGAATGCAGAGATTTTGACCCTTGCGTCGGAGGTCGGAAGCATCCGCCTGACTTTAAGGCATCCGGATGATTTGTTTGCACCGTCGACCGATGGCACGGCGTTGACAGATTTTACACAATATACGCCGACGCGTGACGACCTCGAGGCGATGGCAGCACGGGAACGTCAGGTTGAACGCGACGCCCAATCGGCTGAATTAGAGAGGATTCGTATCCTGAGCACAATTAGCAGACAGCCCAGCCCCATCAGTACAGATGACACTGATGAGGACCTTTCTTTCGAATGGCTCACCGAGCTACCCGATATTTATGATCCCATTACTGTTGATTTAATTCTTGGCGGGCAACTCCAGACTGTAGTAATTGAAGAGAAATGACCTTTGACCTTAATTAAATGGAACCCTTTTCAGTGAGGGATTCCATTTTTGTTTCCGGATGTATTAAGACTGATTAAGAAAAATTGATTTTTACATAAAGCAGGAATATCAAAGCAAACAAGGTGGATAATTCAAAATGATATTACCAGGCAGAATTCCACTCCGCTATATCGGGACAGCGTTTATTTTTATATTAATGATGGCTGTCCAGGCAAATGGAACCCCAGGTGATTCCTCTATCACAGGGATCGATATCCGTCCCGAAAATAACGAGATCGAACTGACCGTGGAAGGTTCTATTGAATACGGATACTTCCAGTTGTCGGAACCCTATCGACTGGTATTCGATTTCCCCGGGGCATTGCTCGAAAACGAGGGTGGGGCCACACTTATTGAGGAAGTCGAACTGGCAAGCTTCCGGGAAGTAAGGTTGACCCAGTTATCGCTTGACCCGCTGATATCCAGGCTGGTGCTCTACCTTGATGAGCCATCGTCAGCCATCGTTAATTTCAATCCGAATGAAGACAAACTCCTGATTGAAATCAACGAGGGATCATCCGCGAGGACCAGCCTTGGCTCATCCAGTTCAGGTTTGACCGATCTTTTCAGTAACATTCAACAGGTTACCGGAGAGAACTCAGGACAGGGGAATGAGTCAACCGATCCGATGGATATATTCACTAGGCCGGAGATACCAGACCAGATTGAACCCCTTTCATCATATGAGATCAGCTCGGATGATTCCGAGGTGAATCTCAGCTTCCCGGGCCTGGCGGCTGACAATATCAGGGTCACCCAGCTCAGTTTTCCCAACAGGTTGAAAGTCAGGATTTTCACTTCAACCATTGATGACAGCGTTCGTCCAAGGTTTACTCAACTTGCCCGTGGTAATGTCTGGAATACTGTGGCTAAGCAGTGGACAAGTTATATCGACCGGGACGACCTGGGAATTATCGATCTGACTCTGTACACATACCCGGAAATATCTTATACGCAGGCTATCGGTATTGATGGAACTCCTGAAGTCAGGATTTTCAAGCTACCCGAGCCTGTGAGGATAACTGAAGCGGCGATTGAAACAGAGATGGAGGAAATTACGGAACTTGAGGTGGCGAATTATCCGATCGAAGTGCCAGCCGAGACAGGGTTGGTTACTGTAATCCCTGCAACAGAAACTATTGAAGTGATAGAAAATGCGATTCTTGGGGTGGCAGTTGACGATTCATCATCGACAACGATTGCCAGCGCGTCGAATCCGGCGATCGGCAGCCTGCCGGCGGTGAATTTCCCGATACGGCAGAGCAACCTGTTCAATGGCGGCTTGCGTAATACAGAAAGCGACGACCTGGACATGAGGGTCGGGGAAGTAGTGGTCCTGAGAGTGCATGATATCATCCGGGCATCTATGGGTAATCCTGTCGTCGCTACAATTAATGTTCTCAGCCTGGATGAAATCCTTATTACAGCCCTGGCACCGGGCACCACAACACTGCTGATCTGGGAGTCCGATGAGCGATACACGAGCAGGATGGTAACTGTACGTGAAACAACAATTGTCCATGAAGAGGATATCGCTTCGGTCATAGGCGATGATAATATTTCGGTCAGTATAATAATATCAGGTGAAACGGAAGGTACTCCCGGGGTCGTTCTTGAGGGTACTGTTGATACGGAAGAAGAGAGAGCGCGTGCTCAGATGATCGCCGGGCTCTATGCAGGCGATAGAATTACGAACCTTATAGAAGTAAGTGCCCCGCGGCAGGTACTTGTAAAGGTGCGGGTGGTAGAGGTTGATTCACGAGCTCTGGATGAGCACCTCTCACACTTTTCTTTTGCTACACGTACCGATGACGATTCGTTTACTATTGGGATTATTACGGATTTACTCGATCCGGAGAATCCAGGTGGAGGGCTTTTCGACTCACGTACAAGGCCGGGGATTTTGAACGGAGACACACAGGATATGGTTTTCGATCCAATTGATGCGGTCTTGAATGAACTGGTAGTCAATCGTCAGGCAAATGTCCTGAGCGAACCGAATGTGGTAGGGCTCTCAGGGCATCCTGTGCATTTCAGGGTCGGTGGAGAGATTCCATACACCTACCTGAATCAAGAGGGCATTAACGTAGTAGAATTCAAGGAATTCGGTATCTCGCTTGACATGACCCCGTACGTCGACAGCCAGGGCAACATCATGCTTGAACTGACGCCGGTCGTCCGGACAGTCGATATGGCTCTCGCTATCGGAGGTATTCCAGGTTTCAGAACACGTGAAATGAACACCACTGTGCAGCTCCGTGGAGGAGAAACACTGGTTATCGGTGGCTTGATCCAGAGCGAGATAACAGAGGTTATTGCCGAAGTCCCGTTCCTCAGCGATATTCCGATACTTGGAGAACTCTTCAGGAGCAAGCGTTTTATAGAGGATGAAACGGAACTCGTAATTTTCCTGACACCGTTTATCATTGACAATCCAGACCAGAGTGGAAGGTTAATAGGTATTTCTCCTGACCCTATTGAATAGTTTGATTTATTGAAGAACAAATAAAGAACCTTAGAATTTGATACCGCGGTCCTTTCCGGGCCGCGATTTTTCATGTGATATTAAAATGTATTCAGGGTTAAAATATTTTAGGAACCGGATAGGTCTGAGGCTGGATACTATACTGTGGGGGGGATGGAATTTGGTGAATTTTTAGCACAGGATCCAAGAGGAATGCCATCGTGGCTATTGGTTACGAGATAACATTGCTGATCGCTGATGACAGCGAGGAAATGCGAGAGACATTAAAAACCCTCCTTACCTTTAATGAAAAAATCAAGGTGGTGGGTGAAGCGGCTGACGGCAAGGAAGCAGTCGAGAAGGTTGAACAGCTTAATCCAAATCTGGTGCTCATGGATATCAACATGGGAGTCATGGGCGAATCTGATGGAATATGGGCTACCCAGGAAATAAGCCTTAAACATCCCCAGACCGGCATTATTATCATTAGCGTGCAGGACGAAGGCGATTACATGCGAAGGGCCATGTCTGCAGGGGCAAGGGACTACCTGGTAAAACCCTTCGACTCGGACGAACTTTTCAAAACAATCGAAACCGTTGCTGAACGGGAACGTGTTATGTGGGGGAACCTGCCAGCCACCCAGGCTCCTGTAATGAGCACTGAGGGGATAGGCCGTGTATTTACAATTTTCAGTCCGAAAGGGGGGGTTGGGAAAAGTGTTATTACGGCTAACCTTGCCGTTGAGGTTTATAAAAGGACGCAAAAACGGGTCCTGGTTGTAGACCTGGATCTTCAATTTGGCGATATAGCGCTTATCCTGAACATTGCGCCAAGGTCCACTATTGCGCATCTGGCTGAACTTGCCTCCGACCAACTGGACCCGGATCTTATTGAAGAGCATATCTCCGATTCGGCATCGGGTGTACGCGTTCTTGCTGCGCCTTTGAAACCGGAATATGCTGAGATTGTCACCCCACAGGTTGTTTCCGATGTCTTAAAAGCCATTAGAAACCTCTATGATTACGTTTTTATTGATACGGTGCCATCATTTGGTAACGAGGTTCTGGCTGCGATGGATGTCTCGGATGATATTTTTCTCATAGTAGCGCCGGACTTTCTAACCCTGAAGAATATCACCCTTGGACTTGCCGTAATGGAAACCCTGAATTATCCAACCGAGCATATTCACCTCATTCTTAACAGGGCTCAGTCGATGTCTTCAGTAAAAGTAAGGGATGTCGAGAAAGGGCTTCAGAGGAAGGTCCTGGCGGAAATACCATCCGATGGTGAAATTGTTGTTGGCAGTATAAACCGCGGTCAACCGCTTGTGATTAGCCATGCCAGTTCTCCGGTTGCGAAGGCAATCGGTGAGATTGCTGATATTATTGTTACTGAAAACGAAGATGAGGAGGGAAAGGTAGAAAAGGGAAGCAGGGGAATTCTCGGAGGGATTTTCGGGAAACGCTGATTCGGGCCGTCTGAGTGTAAGGGTACGATGTAAGGCTTCAATCTGGAGCCTGTTTGTTTTTACGTTATGACATGGGCTGATCCCATATCGGAAAGGCATGTATACAAGGGACAAGGCATCAGTCCAGGATTCATTGTCAGCTCTTAACAACCATGGCGGAATCGGCCTGAGTACCGCTGTTCCGGGCCAATATGTACATGCTTCTATCTCAGCCTTTAAATTCCATTAAGAGATATTAAGTTAGAGAATATTTGTTTATCGCACTCAGATTAAACATGATATAGGTGTGTCAAACGATACTATACAAGCAGGTAAATCTGCTTCCTGGAGGTTTATAATTTAATGTCTTTGATGAGTAGAATTCGGCTGGAGCAGCAGGCGAGAGCTCAGAAGGAAACTGGGGATTCAAGTTTAACCTTACGCGGTGAGCGAAAGATTCGCACTGATCCTTTCAGGGAACTTAAAAGTCGCCTCCATACTGAGATCGTACAGGAAGTAGACCCACAGCTTCTTGATGACAAAGAATCCACGGATCTGGTAAGGCAGACTGTTGAAAATATTATCATAGAAAAACTGGCGCAGGAAGAGAAGCCTCTCAGCCGGTCCGAAAGGGAACACATCCTTGGTGACCTTCTCGATGAGATTCTCGGTTTCGGACCGATTGAGGGTTTACTGCACGACGAAACCGTTACAGAGATTATGGTTAATGGTCCGACCCAGGTTTACTGTGAGAGAAACGGGTTATTGACTCAAACTGATATCCAGTTTGATGATGACAACCATGTTTTACGAATAATAGACAAAATTGTAGCTCCGATCGGGAGGCGTATCGATGAATCCACCCCGATGGTCGATGCACGCCTTCCGGATGGCAGCCGTGTTAATTGTATTATTCCACCCCTCAGTCTTGTCGGACCTACAATAACAATCCGTAAATTTTCCAGGGACCCGTTTACCATATCTGACCTTATTAATTTTGGCACTCTAACATCTCAAATGGCTGATTTTTTTAAGGCTTGTGTTGAGGGCAGGATGAATATCATTGTGTCAGGCGGAACCGGGTCAGGTAAGACAAGCACACTGAATGTGTTATCGAGTTTCATACCTGCTGAGGAACGGATTATAACAGTAGAGGATGCGGCAGAGCTCCAGCTCCACCAGGAACATGTCGTTACTCTTGAAAGCAGGCCAGCTAATATTGAAGGCAAAGGCGCGATAACTATCCGTGACCTGGTTAAGAATTGTTTGAGAATGCGTCCCGACAGAATCGTGATAGGGGAGTGCAGGTCCGCTGAGGCCCTGGACATGCTCCAGGCGATGAATACCGGTCACGATGGAAGTTTAACGACCGGTCACGCCAATTCACCCAGGGATATCCTCAGTCGTCTGGAAACTATGGTTCTTATGGCCGGTATGGAACTTCCGGTACGGGCTATACGAGAGCAGGTAGCCAGTGCGGTCAATTTGATAATCCAGCAGTCCAGGATGAGGGATGGATCGAGGAAAATTACACACGTTACAGAAATCGTTGGAATGGAGGGTGATAAGATTACCCTTCAGGATATTTTCGTCTTTAAGCGAAGCGGTATCGACGAACAGGGAAATATCATCGGTGAATTCGAGCCGACTGGAATTTTACCGAGGTTCTTAACAACACTTGAAGCAGAAGGTATTAAAGTAAAAAGAGAGATTTTCTTCCCTAAAAATGGATTGAAAGTATAGGGGAAATACTTACAGAAGGTGACATACCAATGACTTTACCGTTGGTTTTAGGAGCAGTTTTCTTCGCAATAGCAATCGTCGGATGGGCGGTAAGCCAGTCGTTGGCGCAACGGTCGAAGGCCACTGTATCAGGCCGTCTTGCCAGCTATGTTGAGAAAGTTGAGATGAAGTCTACTTTAACTACTGCGGATAGTCAGGAGGACGATACGAAGTTCCCTGATATCTGGCACGAAATCGATCAATTGTTTGAGAAGAAAACTCTCGTACAGAAAATGATACTCGAGTTCCAGAAGGCGGATCTGAAACTCAGGTACAGTGAATATATCGGTCTGTACTTTATCTGCGCGCTTGTACCTGGAATGATCGGGTATTTAATAACAAAGGATATAGGCGGATTCCTGATGCTGGCCGGACCGGGGCTGATTATTCCAAGGGCATACGTAAAAATCCGCCAGTTCGCAAGGATCAGGAAAATCGACTCGCAGCTTGTCGATGCGCTGGTTCTTATCTCAAACTCGTTGAAATCCGGTTATAGCTTCCTGCAGGGCATGGAACTCGTAGGTGAAGAAGCACCTTATCCAATCGCACATGAGTTTAGGAGGATGCTTCGCGTAACCAACCTTGGTTACCCGCTCGAGCAGGCATTGGACGGCCTTGCCGAGAGGGTTCCTTCGGAAGATCTTGACCTGGTTGTTACAGTCATCAAGATTCACCGCCAGATCGGTGGTAACCTTGCCGAGATTCTCGACAAGATCGTACATACGATACGGGACCGGATTAGAATTAAGGGTGAGATCAACACACTGACCGCACAGGGTAAATTACAGGGAATCATTCTAACCCTGATGCCGCCTGCAATGGCGATAGGGATTTACATGATGAATCCTGAATTCATGATGCCGTTATTTACCACGCTGATGGGTAAACTTTTGCTTGGGGCCGCTTTTATACTCCAGGTCATCGGCGGATTTTTTATCAAGAAAATCGTGGATATTAAGGTCTAGTAGGGAGAATGACATGTTTATTGCAATAACGATACTGATTTTAGGATTTGTGATCGCAACTGCGTACGCTTTCTCCAACAAGGAGGGGGGAGATAAGACTTTTGAAGAGCGTCTGCGCGAGATGTCACGCGATCCGGAGACCATCGACCTTGCTGAACTGGAACTTTCAAAACCGTTCAGCGAGAGGGTTATTCAGCCCATTATTGAGCGAATCTCAGGGCTTATTACCAAGATCACCCCTGCTGAAGTCCTTAAAGAAACCAAGGGTAAAATCCAGCAGTCAGGGGTAAGGATCAAAGCAAATTCTTTTGTGACCTTACAGATACTCCTTGCAGTCGGACTCCCTGCAGTGATGGCTATCATGGGAGTGATTGAAAAGATTGGGGGCCTTAAGGGTGTTGGGTTCCTGGTCTTCGCCGGCTTAATTGGGTACTTTCTTCCCGATATATGGCTCAAGAGTAAAGTTGGTGCAAGGAAGGCTGAAATTCAGCGTAAGCTTCCGGACGCACTCGACCTTCTTACTGTGTCAGTGGAAGCGGGGCTTGGATTCGATATGGCCTTGAACAAGGTTGTCGAGAAACTTAAGGGTCCGCTTGCCGAGGAATTCGGCCGTGTGCTGCACGAGGTCAGGATGGGCAAACCTCGCCGTGATGCAATGAAGGCTATGTCGGTGAGGGTCGATTCGCCAGACGTCAGCCAGTTTATTGCCGCGCTCGTTCAGGCTGATAAACTCGGAGTCAGCCTTGCGAACGTCCTCAGGGTCCAGTCGGACCAGATGCGCCTGAAGCGTAAACAGCGGGCGGAAGAAACTGCGATGAAGGCTCCGTTGAAGATGAGTTTTGTCCTCGTTTTCTTCGTGCTGCCAGCGTTAATGATCGTACTTCTGGGGCCTGCTGTAATCTCGGTAATCGAGCAGTTGGGAGATAATAAATCCTTCTAATCCTTGCGATCTTTTGGGGACTTTTAGTTATGGAATTATTCAGTGATTTAAGGCTAACCTCCGATCGCGGCGAGTCTGTGAGATGCAGGCTTGCCGATAATTTTCTGAGCAGGTTGATCGGATTAGTGGGTCAACAGGCCCCACCGAAAGGGAAAGGGATTCTGATTCGACCCTGTAAATCGATACACATGTTTTTCATGCGTTTCGCGATCGATGCCGTGTTCCTGGATCGGAATTTCTATATTGTGAAACTTATCAGAAACCTTAAACCGGGAAAAATTATATATCCGGTTCCGGATGCATGGCAGGTACTTGAGGTAGCCTCGGGCAGTCTCCCGGCTTCATTTACGGAAGGAATGCGTCTGACTGTTAACGCAATTTAGGCTTTCACATATCGGGAAATTCAAACCCTTTGTATGGTACTATTCATGCGTGAGACTGTTATCACGCTTTTTCCTTTTACTGATTCTATTAATCCTGTTTCCTGATAGCGCCGCTTTCGCTGAAGGTGGCATGCATATTGTTGTAATAGAGCCCAATGCGGACAGTACATGGTCGATTATCGAATTTGTCGATAACTCCCTGATTGAACGGACTACCGGTGAAATCCAGGAAATTCCCGTAAATATCGGATCCGCCTTTGGAGAATTAGAAACCGTTGAGGTCCTGTCGGCAAAATCACAGCCATTGATTCTTTTCTTTAACGAAATCCTCAAGGACCTTGAAGAGCGGATTATGGTGTTCGGTCGTGCCCGGGTTGAAGCACGTTTGAGGGTGGAAGCCGAACGGGAGATGATTGGGGGACTGTTTCAGGTCCCGGCATGGCCCTATATAGCGGTCAGTGAGATTCCAACCAAGCAGATAGAGATTGACTGGTACTTC
>DAOVJF010000491.1 GCA_030673355.1 Planctomycetota bacterium
GGGTCCTCTTCACGGATGCTTCTCGCGTACAGGAAGTGCGCACGCGCAGCGAGATCGGATTCGTCATCGAGGTTCAGGCTTCTTAAGATTTCAATTCTGCCTCGGTTGGTAATTCCCATCTCAAGGTAAATTTCACCAAGCGCAAGGTGAGCTTCCCCCGATTCGGGATAAGCGTCGACAACCTCGAGGAAAGTATTGAACGCTTCATCGATGATCCCGAGGTTATAGTAATCCCAGCCAATATCGAGCCACTGTCCAAGGGTCAGGGTATCCGCTTTCGCGGGCGCAATCGCGAAAATAATCGAGATTGCTATCGCCCATGAAATAACAAAACCCGCTCGTAGCGGACGATGCAGAGTTGGTGGATATATCCAATTCCTGAAGCCCATCTGGTGTTCCGGACAGGAGTGTTAAATGTTGCCATACTCGATACTGTCGACCCCATTCTCCCTGTCGACAAAAAGTACAGCAATGTTGTCCCCCATGGCACTTAACATTGCCGCCTGCGGATTGTCCCAAACATAAATTTTTATTTTATTCTGGTCGGCAAATTTAACATCCCTGAGCCACTCGAGCAACTCACCAACCTCTCCCAGCGGCAGGCCAGGCTTTACTGCGATGTAAAGGTAAATATCATAGCCTTCGGCTTCGGAAGAATCCTGAATTTGAAGTGTCTGGTAAGGCATAGGGGGTCCGGGTCCGCATCCGGCTGTAAGAATTACCGGAATCAGCAGTAAAGAAATTGAAAGCACAATTATTTTTGTTAGCTGCAGCATAATAACCCTCACAATGATTTAATGATTATTGCACACGCTCGTCCTCCAGCCTGATATAAGCAATGGATGAGCGTGGTATATGGAACTCCACTTCAGTTTTATGCACCTCATCCGATTTTGGCACCCCGAACCAGAGAATCTCTTCACCAAGGGAAGATTTTCCCCAGAATAGCACGCCATCGGGCAGAGATTCACCAGTTATGAGTTTTACAGTGACCGGCTGGTTCAAGTAATTGCTGTCCATATTAACGGGTTACCTTTAAAGAGTTATTAAAATAAAAATTAAGACTGATGACATTAGAATACCATATGGCGTGATTCAGTGTAAATATTTTCCCGGATTCCCCGGGTCTGAAGGCAAAATGGTTTTTTGAATATTCATTTATAAGGTATAATCTCTTTTTCCGACTAAAGCTGGATGAACCGTCACGCCGACGGTAGAGTCCCCTTAAAATAGATTTGTCATGGTTTTTAACCGAAAGATTTCAATTATCCTGTTTACACTACTGCTTATCGTCCAGTGGTTCATACTACCCGGCCGGTCGAATGCCTTTCCTCTGAGGATAGGGGAAGATTGTTTCTACGGAGAGGGAGAGCCATCGGGTGACGGCCTGAGTTCGTGGATGGGATACGCGGTTGAATTTGAACCTCCATATACCCCGTATACTTTAGACTCGATATCAATATATATTTCAGATATGAGGCTTGCTAATGAAGCGAACCCCCCTAAGCTGAAGGTCTCGGTAATTGATGAGCTGGGGATTTTATGGCAGAAATGCGAGGTGGAGTGGAGCAGTCTCGATGGTTATGAAGGGTGGGTGATGATCGGACTTTCGGATCACGAATACGATGGCAAATTCACCGTTATCGTGCATTCAGGACTTCTTCCAGGCCATTCAAGTTATGTCCCCGAGATTCCGGATGCGATATTCCGGCTCGGGATCGATGGGACCGATGATTCCGAACGAAGCTACTGGTACACATCGAACGATCCCCCGGTGCGGCACTCGAACCGGTCCGATCCCATTGAACCCAGCGAGTTGGTAAGATCGAAACTGGTATCCGTCTCAAACGAAAACCCGCTGGCACCCGATTACCCCGGTGGAAACTGGATGATCCGCGCTCACGCCCCTGGGCTTCAGATCGAGAGCACACATATAATCATTACAAATGAGATACTTAACAGGCGATTTTCACAACCCGGGATTCCCGAGCCTGACTGGTATCTTCCACCGATAGAGGGATTCGGTCCACGCGGCACCGTACACTGCCCTACGAGCCTGGCTGGTGTAACTTTCTATTACCATGAAGGGAATCGAGCGAAGAAGTTTCTCCTACCCCATAACGGGCCGTGGGCAAATGTCGACCTGATCCGGACCCTTGGCGCCATGTGCGAGGAAATGTACAGGGAAGGCATAATCGGAATCGAGCATATCGGGATTTATAACGACCGAAATATTTATGGCACGAATATTAAATCATCTCACGCTTATGGTTTGGGGATAGATATTACGGGAATCCAGTATTCCGACGGCAGGACTTACCTTGTGGAAGACCATGACGATCCTGAGGTCAGGGCGGTGCTGGAACACATCAGGGACACATACCTGACGAAATACTTCCCATCGGTACTGGACTGGAATTACCAGCGCCACGATAATCATTTCCACGTAAATCTGCCGTACCCGTAATGAGATTCGCAACCCGGGAACCCGTCGAACTCCGCCTAGTCCCGGAATGATATTCTGCTGTGGGTTTCCGCGTTGCCTGTTGCCGTGAAGCAAATCGGAAAAAACGTTTTTTTTTGAATTTTTTTTAATTAAAGGGTTA
>DAOVJF010000106.1 GCA_030673355.1 Planctomycetota bacterium
CGAAATTTATCATAACCCCGGTCGTATTCACATCGCTAATTGCCGGATGTTTTTATCTTGCCTGTTTCATGATCCCGTTTTTTTCAGCGTCGGCAAGCGATCTATATTTCCGAAACGACTGGCGTGCGAATTCAATCATTCTTGTATCACCTCTATCCTCGAAAGACATGTTTTTCGGGAAATTCGCGGTTCTGTTTACTATTGGGCTTCCCGTTCTCTTAATGCTGCTGCCCCCGCTTGCGCTGATTTTTGTGGGGGCACTGGGGGGGTATTTTGGATTTATTCAACTGGTAGCGATCGGGCTGTTCGTTTATTCGGTCAGCGTATTTTTCCTTGCTGGATTTTCGCGCCGGTGGGAAGCCGGGATGTTCTGGCTATTCCTTTATCCCATGGGGAGTATTCTGAATGGGATTCTTTATATGACTATCCTCCTGGGGAACTGGATTGTCAGACTTTTGCACAATTCGTACCCATCGAGCGGTTACATCGCTATGTTACCCGGTTCAATCGGTTTCCCCACAATTCCCACCAGCATGATGGCTCTTGTGGTAGTTGTCATTACCGGAGTATTGATAGTCCGGAAAGGTACGGGTGAAATTGAAAAAATGCGGACAGGTTTGATCCCCCTTGGACGCCTGACCGAAAAAACCGTTAAAGCGTACGAGAAGAAAAAAGAACCCTGGTACACGCCGGAATTTGTACGTCCCGAACGTGTTCCAAAAGCCCAGATGGAAATTTTTGTCACGCCGGGCGATAAATATTACAGGTTGAATTCAACCGATCACGTATTTAATTTACTAACCTCACTCGCGTTTTTTGGAAAAGGGACATTATTAATTCTTGTTCGCCTTATTCCTGAATTCATACTGGAAAGCCCGATTTACAGGCGTCACACGGCAAGGTTCCGGGGTTACCTTGAAGGATATTACGAGCCATCGAGCACATTGAAATCAAGGGTTATCGCGGCGGCGATCCTGCTGCCGGTACTTATATTCTTCAGTCCGTTTCCATTGATGATCTCCTATGGATTAAGTCAGGTCAATTTCAGTTTCATGAATGTATTATTGACTATCGGGCTGCTGGTTTCGCTGATTTCACCGATCGACGCGTATATCCGCCAGGTAAGGCACCACCGTGAGTCGATGGCATGGGAATCGGTGATTATGGCTCCGATCGAAGGGAGTAAATTGATCGGTGGAACTTTCGGGGTATTGTTGACTCACCGATTTTTTTCGCTGCTTCCGTCATCGATTTACATATTAATCCTGGGCTTGTATTACCCAACTGAGTATTCTTACTGCATAGTTCTCCTTGTCCTGATCCACTCGATCCATTTCGCGGGATTAAGTATCGCTTCGGGAATCTCATGGCAGATCGCGAGAAAATGGGTGGCCGGGATTTTGCTCCTGATATGGGGAGTTGTGACAATCTGGGGAGCAAGCTGGTTTATCAGGGGTAACTATTTTATCGCTGGCCAGGTCGGAACATCAGAACTGGCCATTATCGGGGCATTATCCCTTGGACTCGTCATCGTCGGAATTCTGTTCCAGGTTGCGGTATGGCAACTATTCGACCGGTACACACGTCATCCACTTGAAAGGAGTGACGAGGAGGGCGGATAGAATGCAATACGGGGGACATCGATGTTAATGGATTATTTCTAGAAGAAAGAGCCTGTTTATAGTAAAATTAGATTGTGTAATTTATAAGGCTGCATTATGGATGGATGTCTAGAGATAAAGAAGCCAGGCATTAGTGCATTCGACCAGATACCGGATGTTCATGGGACTCTTTTATTAATTAAAGCTCGAACTCTAAAGAAGTTAGGAAGCTATAAAGCAGCGAAAGATATTTGTACATTCGTTCTGCGACGAAAAAAGGGAAGGTCTCAAAACCTGATAAATGAAATCCTCTACGAACGTGCCGGTATCCACGGACTTATGGGGCAATATTTCTATGAAAGGATTGATCTTGAATGCCTGTATGCCACCAACCCATTGTACAGGGATGTTGCATCGAGGCTTGGCATGTCCCCGTGATTATGTTCATAAGCGTCTAAAAGTACTATAATCCTTTTAATATATGGCAAGCCTGAAACCATTTCTAAAAAAGCTGGGTATCGAACCCAGGGACCTTTCGCTCTACCGGAAGGCTTTCACCCATATATCAGTCGCGGAAACACCATTCGATTCATATGAACGCCTCGAATTCCTTGGTGACAGTGTCATCGGACTGGTTATCAGCGCTTTCATCTATAACCGGTTTGAGGACAAGGAGGAAGGGGGGCTGTCGAGGGTACGGGCGAATATCGTAAGCAGGGAATCGCTTGGTGAAAAAGCGCAGGAACTTGGACTCGGGAAATTCGTCAGGGCTGACACCGTGCGCATGCGCGAGGGTAAAGACGCTGAGATATCGATCCTTGGGGACTGTTTTGAATCCCTTGTCGGGGCGATTTTTGCCGACCGCGGATACCTCGCAGCACGGAAATTCATCCTTACAGAGCTAAGCCAGGATTGCCTGGATTTATCCGAGATGGAGGGGCCATCCGATTATAAATCCCGCCTCCAGGAACTCTGGCAGCACAAGTACAAGGACATTCCCGACTACCGTGTGATAAGTGAGAAAGGTCCGGATCACAGTAAGACATTCACGGTGGAAGTTAGGTACGGGAGAAAAAAACTCGGACGCGGGACAGGCAGCAGTAAGAAACGTGCCGAACAGGAAGCAGCGAGGGCGGCATACGAGACCGCGATCGCGGGTGAGGGAAAAAAGCGTCGAAAAAAGACGAGATAGCGAAATATCCTTGCAACCGTCCCGTCTATGGCTACAATTAACTTCAGAGTATATCGGCACAAGGAAATGGGTGACTAGTGGAACTCCTCCTCACAGAAATAGCCCTTGAGGGCTTCAAGTCTTTTAAGGACAAGACAGTTTTCAAATTCGATGGCCCATTAACCGCGGTTGTCGGGCCGAACGGAAGCGGCAAGTCGAACGTTGTTGATGCGATCAAGTGGATACTCGGCGACCCGTCCCCGCGATCTATCCGTGCAGCCACCGGCCTTGAGGCGATTTACCGTCCCGCGGATGGGAACGGCGAGTCCTCCGGATTTGCGTCGGTGGCGATAAAAATCGACAACTCCGGTACTGACGCGTTGGACGAGCCCGCTGAATGGGAGATCGAAAGACGGTATTACAGGTCAGGCGAAAGTGTTTACACGGTAAACGGAAAAACCGCGCGCCTTAAAGACATCAGGGCGATCATGGCCCGTAAGGGTTTCGGACTCGGCAACCTGTCGGTTGTGGGGCAGGGGGAGATCGATGGATTTCTGTCGCTTATGCCCTACGACAGGAGGCTTGTGTTCGAGGACCTGGCAAGGATATCCGATTTCAAGGCTAACAAGCGGAAGATCCTCAACCAGCTTACCGAATCCGCCAGGAACTATGAACGTCTGAAAGACCTGATAGGGGAGATGCTGGTAAGGGTGGACAGCCTTGAGGTCCAGGCTGAAGCCGCAAAAAAATACTCCGAATTGACTTTGGCAAAGAATGAAACGGAAGCCCAATTCGCCGCACAGGAATACCTTCTCGCTTTAAGGAACCACGACCGTAACGTATCCCGTCTCGGGGAACTTAAAAAAGAACTTGAAAATATCTGTTCGGCAAGGGATGAAGATGTTGGAAATTTCCAGCTGGCGAAAACAAATCTTGAAAACGCCCGGGCTGAAAATGCGGAAACCCTCCAGGAAAGCGAGAAAGGCCGTCGAGATTTGGACCATGCTGTCGCTGAGGAACGAAGGCTTACCGATGCGAACAAGCATATATCAACTTTGATAGGCACCCTGGAAAATGAATTGACCGAGCGCGATAACCGTGTCGGGGAGCTGAATAAACGCCTGGCTGAACTTGGGGAAACCATAGAGAACGCCGTTTCCGAGTTCGTTGAGCACCACCGGCGTCGGATGGATCTCGATATTTATCTCTCCCGGAAATGGGGCGACACGCGATGTTACGAAAGGGAAAGGGAACGTCTCGCAGGCCGTGTTGAACGTCTGCAGGGCGAAGGTTCATTGTTTGCACGGGATGCTGAATTCCATACCCGCCGTGCTGAATCCTATAAAAGCGAAATCGGGGAGCTTCTTGATAAAAAAGTAAATCTCGAGGGCGAGAAGGTAAATCTTGAAACGAGCAAAGCGGATATCCGGAAAGAATATGACCGATTGAAGAATCTGGAAACTAATCAGGGCAAGGCTATTAGTGAAATAAACGAGAAGCTTCAGAACCTGGGTACAGAACATTCAAAGGCAATTGATAAACAGAGGGATATCGAATCTGAAATCAAGGCTCTGGATAACGAACGAATAATTCTTGAGGAGCTTGAAATAGCGAAAGAGGGCTATGGAGAAGGCACCAGGGCGGTACTGGAAAATCGTGAGAGTTTCCCGGGTTTGAGGGGAACGCCTGGTGAATTGATTGATGTCACCCCGGGCCATGAAACCGCGATAGAGTGTGTGCTCGGAGATTCAATTCAATATCTCGTAATTGATACGCTTGACCAGGCGCTGGAAATAATCGCAAAAGTGAAGTCGGATCGACTCGGATCGGTAACCTGCATCGTACGCGATCTCGTGCCTGAATATTCGGATGAGGGTAACCCGGCGGGCTTGATGGACTTGATCAATTACTGCCGGATCGACAACGAACTGAAACCGGTGCTTGGATTACTTCTTTCGGGAGCGACAGAAATTCAGAATACGGTCGAAATTCAAAATTCCGGGTTATCTAAAGTGCTTGTCAGTTCAGACGGGATATTATTTCGTCCACCCGCGTATGTATCCGGTGGTTCGGGTAAGTCGGCGGCACAGGGAATCCTGACACGTCGCGCACGTCTCCAGGAAATCGAAGTCGAGTTGAATCGGCTGAACCCGGAAGAGGTAGAAATTAAAAGCGAACTTTCCAACCTCGAACAATCGATATCATCGGAACAAAGTACCCTGGCAGACTTGAAATCCAATCTGGTAACCACTGAAGAGGAAATCCGTACGAATATTTCCGTAGGGGAGCAGACGGTTCAAAAAATCGAGCAGTGTGAGTTTAACCTTACTGAAATCAAAGATCGAATGGGTGATTTAGAATCTGAGAGGGATGGATGCGTCGAGAACGCGAGGCTTGCGTCGCAGGGAATCGAGGTTGTAAAACGGGCACGGAACGAAGCCGAAATTTCACTTGGTAAAATCGAACGTAAAATCCCGTCGCTCCGGGCTATGGTCGATGATCTTCGGTCAAGGCTCCAGCGCGCGATTGTTATGGAGGCCAGTTACAGGGAGGAAGCCGAACGGGCTGGAAAGGAATCCAGGAGAATCAGAGAGGAACTTGGTACTTTAAGTAAAATGTCGGGAGAGAAGAAACAGCGTCTCGATGATGTTCGCAATGAGGCACTGGGGACTTCGGATGAACTCGATCGCGCAATAAAACTCAGAAATGAACTCGGTAAGAAACTTCCGGAGCTTGAACGGAAGGAAAAAGAAGCCCGTGACAATATCAAAAAGTTTCTGGAGATCGTAACTGAGGCGGAAGAAAAAGTTGAGGAATCGAGAGAGAGTGTAAACACTGCCGAAAATGCGTTACATAATCAGGAAGTACGCTTAGCGGAACTGTCCGGCGGACTCCGGTCGCTGGAAAGGTCTCTTGAAGAATATCCTGAATTCGCGGAACGCGTACGGAAAGGCGAGATGGGCGGGAAGGATATCCCGAGCAAAAAGGAGCTCAATGAGAAATTAGGGGGATTATTAGCGGAGCTTGAGACCCTTGGCACCGTGAATCCTCTCGCTATCGAGGAGGAGAAGGCCGCGCGGACCCGTATGGAAGAATTGCAGAAAGAGCGTGAAGATCTGATCCTCGCTGAAGGGGAATTGAGAAAAGCGTTGGAGGAAGTTGAGGAGCAGAGTGAAAAAGCGTTTGTTACAACATTTAAACTGGCCCAGGAAAAATTTTCCGAAACATTTGAATCGCTCTTCCCTGGCGGGACAGGTGAATTAAGCCTTACGGATCCCACCGACCCGCTGGAGAGCGGAATCGATGTGCGGATTAAATTCCCGGGGAAGGGCGAACTGGACCTGCTCCAATTATCCGGTGGAGAACGCGCCCTGATTGCCCTCGCGCTCCTGTTCGCGATCCTGAAAGTGAAACCTTCGAGTTTTACGGTACTTGACGAGGTCGAAGCGGCTCTCGATGATGTCAACACGCAGAAATTCCTGGACTACCTCCAGAAGGAATTCATCGGCACACAATTCATATTGATCACGCACAACAAGATCACTATGGAACGCGCCGACCGCCTGTACGGCGTGACAATGCACAGCGGTGGAATATCCCAGGTTGTCAGCGTCGATTTCAAGAGCCTTAAGGAAAAGGAAGTCGATGAATTATTAGGCGTGGCGAGTTAGGAATAAATCAGTGTTCTAAACATTTCATGTAAGATAATAAATAACAGTAGCACGACAGTCAGGGAGTGCTCTATAAACAAAAATAGCAGAGGCACGACCGTAAGGGAGTGCACATATTCCCATGTCAGACGATCAACCGAAAAAAATAGGCTGGTTTCAAAAATTCGCCGATGTCATGACCACCGACGTCACTAAGCTCCACCAACTCAAGGACGAGTGGGACCAGGAACCAGACCTTCCGGACGAACAACTCGAGACACGTGAAACCCTTCTTCAGAAATTATCCGGTGGATTGAAACAAACGCGCGAAAAGGTTTCGGTCAGGATTCACACGATCGCGGCCGCGAGACGCGGGGTCGATGATAAATTCTACGATGAAGTCCTGGAAATTCTGATTGAGACCGACATGGGACTCGATGTCGCTGAAGGTGTAGTCCGGATGCTCAGGCGTGAGGTCGGGGTGAGGGGCGCCGAGGATACGGCCGAGGCATGCGACCTTTTAGTCGAAGTAATAGGGCGGACATTATCATCTCCCGTAAAAACCCTTTCACCTTTCGTAACTGAAGGAAACGACATTAAAAAACCGGCTGTACTCCTTCTGACGGGTGTAAACGGGAGCGGTAAAACCACGGTCTCTGGGAAATTGTCGAGACGATACAAGCTCCACGATCAAAAAGTTCTCCTGGTGGCAGCGGATACATTCAGGGCTGCCGCGATCGATCAGCTCAAGATCTGGGCTGAACGTGCCGAGGTCGATTTCCAGGGAGCAATGGAAGGCGCCGACCCATCGAGCGTGGTTTATGACGGGCTCGCGCGTGCGAGAGCGGAAGGACATGACTTTGTTATAATAGATACAGCCGGGCGCCTTCAAAACAAGGTTAATTTGATGAATGAGCTAGGGAAGATCCGTCGTACTGTAGATAAGCATGTCGATCCTGAATCCGTTCAAAGCCTCCTGGTTGTGGACGCAACAACCGGGCAGAACGCCATCGCTCAGGCACAGGTTTTTGGTGAAGTCGCGAAGCTGGACGGGATTATTCTTGCAAAGCTCGATGGTACCGCGCGCGGTGGAATAGTACTTGCAATCAAAGAGCGCCTGGAGCTTCCGGTGGTAGAAGTAGGTGTTGGCGAAGGAATTAACGATCTTGTGCCATTTGATGCAGCCGTTTACTCCAGGAGCCTTCTTGGCGCCCTGGCGGATGACGACATCGACTGGCGTGCAAAAATCGGCGTAATAGATTAATATACCTGTTCATAACAGAGGCAC
>DAOVJF010000169.1 GCA_030673355.1 Planctomycetota bacterium
CACTTCGCATGTTGGCGGCACCCAATCCAATGGGTTTATCCGGGAAAGCACCAACAAGCTCGTTCGGCCTTGGGTATTTTGGGAAAAGTGGGGGTTTATCCGGCCTCACTTCGCATGTTGGCGGCACCCAATCCAATGGGTTTTATCTGGCCTCATTTCGCATGTTGGCGGCACCCAGCTTCTTGTCTACATCTTCTAATGGTGACTTTTTTTTACCAGGGTGCCGCCAACATGCGACGTGAGGCCGGATAAAGAGCTGCTAATCTGATATGTTCAAAGCCGAACGAGCTTGTTGGTGCTCTAACTCATTGGAAAATAATCTCTTTCAACTAACACAGGCCCATCTTCTCCAGTCATCCAGAATTTCGCACTCGACCAGGTCCATTCGCAAGGATTTTCAACGAATCCCCTTCGAACCGGGTTATTATGGATATATTCCACCTGTTGGATTATTTTTTCTCTTTCCCAGTAATTCCTGTCATACCCCCCGCCATGCTGCCAGAATCGGTGTTTTGGCTTAACTAAACCTGTTTCAAGATGAATTAAAGCGCCTGGAAATTTTCTGCCAAGGAAATACACAGTTCTTTTGGATGAAGAAACTTTAATTGATTTGAGGATTTCGGATATAGCGTATTCTTCGTTTCGAGGAAATATGAGCAGGTGGACATGCTCGGGCATAAATACATAAGCCCATACTTCAAAATTGTATCTTTCTCTTGATTTATTTATTGCATCTGCCAGGAAATGATTAGCATATTTACTTTTAAGGAATGTTTTACGCTTGTAGCATGAGAATGTAAGTTCGTGGGCATGACCTGGAATGTTGTACCTTTTAAGATTAGGGTCTTTTCTGTAATTTGGATTGCCTTTCATGGTGGAAATTATACAGATCGAATTAAAGGAAAGCACCAACAAGCTCGTTCGGCTTTGGGTATTTTGAGAAAAGTGGGGGTTTATCTGGCCTCACTTCGCATGTTGGCGGCACCCAATCCAGGTGTTTTATCTAGGAAAGCACCAACAAGCTCGTTCGGCTTTGGGTATTTTGAGAAAAGTGGGGTTTTATCCGGCCTCACTGCGCATGTTGGCGGCACCCAATCCAGGATTATTGCAGATGCAGGATTATTGCCGATGTTGGAGTTGGTGAAGTTAAAGGATAAGTAGAAAGACCCATCGCAGAGCTTTACTTATTATATGGTTTTTCCCAGCCGAGGTATAACTGGATCCTTGCGTAGAATGTTTTCCACGTCCAGCCCTCACGGATTTTCGCGGGGACTTTCGATGCCCTTCTCAGCATGTCAACAAAGTTCTGGAAATCTACAAGCCGGTGAAGTACCCAGAGGTTATCCCTGACCCATTTATTGTTGGTTAGCCCGACCACGAATTTTTTGGAATACACTCGCCTCGACGCCATATGGAACAAGGGAATATAAAACGCGTCGATAGGTCTCCGGTCGGTGTACTTGAAAGTCGCGATGAACTGGTCAAGCGTTTTCGCGGCCTCATCCTCGACCTGCTCGCGTGTAATGTAACCCCCGTCCAGTGCTAGCTGAGTAAGCTGGACACCAGGGAAATAGATCAGCGAATAAAAGTTGAACATGTAGGGACCGGGAATCTCGAAAAAGAAGTCCAGCGACTCCCTCATGTCCTCTTCAGACTCGAAAGGATTATCGGTGATAACATCTACGACAATACCGATATTCCTTTCTTTCATTATGTGAGCGGACTTGATGATCGATTCGTTTGATTCCGGACGTTTCATCAGGTCCATCCTGACGCGCTCGCACCCGGTCTGGACCCCCATGTCTACATGGTTCAAGCCGATTTCCTTCAGGGCGTCCATCATTTGAGAGTTGATGTTCTTCGGATGGAAATAGCACCAGAAAGAATTCTTGAATCGATTTTTGTACTGCCTGGTAAATTCGAGAACCCATTTTTGATTGAGGGTGAAAATATCATCGAAGAAACTGATCTGTAATTCGTCGAAATTCCAGTACTTATCCCTCATGCTTTCAAGTTCGTCGAGCACATGCTCGACAGACCTTTGCCGGAGCCTGTTATGACCGCTTGACCGGTAATCGCCCTGGTTCAGGGCTGAGTTAACACAGTAATTACAGTGGTATGGGCAGCCGCGGTTGGTCATTACGAAAATGTAAAATTCCTTGAACGCGGGATCCTGGTTTTTCCCAAGTTCATTATTCTGGATGTACCATTTATTTCGATCATCCCAGATCGGGGCGGGGACGCTGTCGAGATCCCGGATGACCGGTCGCATTGAGTTTTTATATTCCTTGCCTGTTTCCCTGTCCCGAACCCATAAATTTGGCACATCGTGATACGGCTCCCCGGCTTCAACACATTCGAGAAGTTCGAGGAACGGGAGTTCACCCTCTCCCAAGCAAATTACATCGCAATGTTCGAAACATTGTTCCGGTGCGACATACACATGGATCGAACCCCAGACAATTATCGCGTCCGGGCAAACTTCCCTCACGAATTTCTGGATCTGAATAGCCTGCTTATAGTAACTCGTGCATGCGACAGAGAGCCCGATGACTTGCGGGTCAATTTCCCTGAGAGCCTTCTGGAAATTATCCCAATCGGTCTCCGAAGGGGGTATCCAGTCGTTTGCCCTCAGTTGTCCGAAAAATATCGTATGGCAGTCAAACCCGGCATGCATAGCCACTGACTGAATCCATCGCACGCCGAGATTGTAGACGTTCGACATACTGATTAAACACGCACGGGTTACCTTTGTCGGCTGCCAGTCATTCTCGTTTGAATATCCCGGGAGTTCATCCAGCTTGTATTCAAGGAATTTAAACTCGTTCGGAAGCGCACCGTAGTTAGTGTGGTAGTAGTGTCCTTCGGGTACTTTGCCCTTTACAGGTCTTCCGAGGGTTTTCTTTATCGATGATATGTCAATTTTTTTACTCATTTAAAAAATTCCCGGCCGATCCATTTATTCCTGCGGCAGGCCGATACGCCGATACTTGTTAAAGCTGTAAGCGATATCGCTGAAACGAATCTGCCCTTTGAACAATCTCTCCCAGAATATTTTCATCCTTCTGCCAAACCAGACCATGTTACTCGTGCGCTGAGCCGACCAGACCACAAACGCGGGGTTCTTCCTGAAATACGGAATACTCGCCAGCATTTTCAGGTACCATCCCGGCATGAATGTTTTCCCGGTCATCGAGTACAACGCCAGCCAGAACAGCTCATCCTTGCTCCTTCCGTCCCAGTCGTACTTGGTCTCCCACTGCTCGAAAATTTTCATCCGGTTCTGCTCGATATCCATATCCGTGATAAGCCCCGCTTCAAGCGCCATTTCAGTGAACCTGACTTTAGGGAACATAATCATGCTGAGGTAATTCAGGGTGAACGGCCTTTTCAGCGTGAGAAGGAAATTCAATCCCGTCTGCTTGTCCTCTTCGGTATCAAACGGATTGTCGGTAATTACGTCCATCACGATGCCGACCTTCGCGTTGTGGATAATCCGGACAGCCTTGCGGATATTATCGTCGGTGTCGGTTCGGAGGAAGAGGTCTCTCCTGACCCTTTCGTTGCCGGACTGGATTCCCATGTTGATGTACTTCAGGCCGGTCCCGGCAAGAAGCTCAACGATATTTTTAGTTACAGTGTTCGGATGGAAATAGCACCAGTAGGGCCTGTCGAACTTCTCCTGGTATTTCTTAGTAAATTCCGTTACCCAGTTCTTGTACAACACGAAAATATCGTCACCGAAATTAATTGTCCCGTCCAAGCTGGCCTTGAAATCCGGGAAGCTGTTTTCTATGTATTCCAGCTCGGTAATTACATTATCTACAGACCTTTGCCTGATGAATTTCCCTTTATGGTTTTCCTTCTTCAAATCGGCGAAAATTTTCGGTGTGGCGCAGAATGAACAATTGAACGGGCATCCACGGCTGGACAGCACGAAGATGGAGTACATTTCCTTCATGAACGGCTCGGTTTTCTCCAGCTTGCCGTCCTCGATGTAATAATGCCGGTCGTTGTCATAGTCCGGGAACGGGATTTCATCGAGGTTCTCAACAAATTCCCCATGCAGGTTTTCATGAACGGTCCCGTCCGCATCTTTTACCCATACGCCTCTGAGGTCAGAATATGATTTCCTATTTTCAACAGAGTTCAGGAATTCGATCCACGGGTTTTCCGCCTCGCCTGTGAAAGTCAGGTCGCAGTGCTCGATACAGTCTTCCCTGCATAAAATCGAGTGTATTCCGCCCCATGCAATTATCCCCGGGTAGTTTTTCTTCTCGAGGCTTTCTGTGATCGATACGGATGTCCTGAAAAAAGCTGAACAACTTACGGATACCCCGATCACATCCGGTTTGATCTCATTCACTAATAGATCGGTCATAAGGTCGATGTCTTTTTCAGTGGGGGGGAGTATATCGTTCTTCAGAAACGCACCTATAAAAATCATATGGGTGTCGTACCCATGGACCTTAGACAGGGAACTAAGATGCCGTGCCCCAATATTGAACGGGTTGGAAAGCGAAATAATCGCAATTCGGGTCTTCTTTGTCGGTACTCCTTCGAACATGCTATATGCCCGCCAAGTCAGTGATAATGGGCCTTTTCACCCAAATATAATGGACTCTCCAAAATAGTCAAGGTTATATATAAAATCAGGACCCACATGGGGACCCACAAAGGCTGCTACCGCCTATGCTGATTAATTATAAGTTAATAGTTTTCATACTGCAAGTATTTAACCTAGGCTATATAATTCTTTTGGATCGAATGCAAATTTTAATGTGTCCATGAATGGATATTAAACAATGGGATTTTGATCATTTAAGGGACCGGATGGTGATTGAGCATAGGTTGGCTGTGTGTTATACTCCCGTTCCCGTAGAACATCTATGGGGACCTGGAAGTTACTTAAAAGGAGACATGTAGATGGGTATTCAAACATACGTTAATGGGAAGTTTTACCCTAAAGAGGAACCCAGCATATCGGCCTATGATCATGGTTTTCTGTACGGTGATGGCACGTTCGAGGGTATCAGGATCTATAGCGGGCGTATTTTCAAGTTTAAGGAACACATAGACAGGCTGTACGAGTCGTTGAAGGTGCTCATGATCGATCCGGGAATGTCCCCGGAAACCATGATGGATGATATCGTCAAGACCTGCCAGCTCAATGAACATTACGACCGCGCTTACATTCGTCTGGTTATTTCACGCGGAGTGGGCGACCTGGGTATTAACCCCCGTAAATGCACAAAAGGTGCAACCGTAGTGATCATCACCGACAACCTCCAGCTTTATCCTGAAGAAGCCTACGAGCAGGGGTTGGAAGTACTGGTTGTAAGCACGCGGAAAATCCGTCACGATATGCTCAACTGCCGCATA
Organism: Planctomycetota bacterium; assembly: GCA_030673355.1. GTDB lineage: Bacteria > JAJVIF01 > JAJVIF01 > JAPKYR01 > JAPKYR01 > JAPKYR01. The sequence continues at coordinate 5,383 of DAOVJF010000169.1, forward strand.
AAGAGCTGTAATTACCTCAGCAATATTTTCGGTGTTATGGAGGTTGAGTATGCGAGGGCAATTGCGGAAAAGGGCGGCACAATGGGTCCGATTGAGGGTATCATGCTTACACATGACGGGTATGTATCCGAGTGCACCGCTGACAATATTTTCATGGTAAAAGACGGAATTCTACGCACTCCGCCAAAGCATCTTGGTATCCTGGCAGGTATTACAAGACAGACTTGTATTGACCTGGCAAAAGAACAGGAATGGGATGTCCGTTCGGATGTCTTCACGCCGTTCGAGTTATATACAGCCGATGAGGTGTTCCTGTGCGGGACAGGTGCGGAGATTATTCCGGTAATAAAAATTGGCTCGTATCAGGTGGCTGATGGTAAACCGGGTCCGATGACCAGGGAGTTACTTGCGAGATTCCGTGAATACGCGAATTCGAACGGATATCCCATCAGACCCGACCTTGTTGAGTCCGAGGGAAAAGTTGCAGCAGCGAATTAATTTCTTCACCATAATTTTAAAGATCTTACTAACCCGTCATAATAAATGGCGGTTTTTTTTGTTTTATGGCAGGTACTAACCATCTTTGGCCACTGCGGATTGATTCACAGGTTTCCGGGTGATTATGATTAAACCAATCCTGTTAAACAAAAATTGATTGGACATATTTAATATTGATGTACGTCGGCAAGCACGTTCGACCCGGAGAATTTTTAAGCTTGCGGGATGGAGATGTCTCACTCAGCTTGCCGACGCCACGCGTCAGGATGCTTCTAGATTATGATTGGCAAAAAGATGGTGTCCCTGATCTCGAATCAATAATTAATTAACAGGATTGGTCTAAAGTGAGAAATGAAAAAACCGTAGAACAGCAC
>DAOVJF010000167.1 GCA_030673355.1 Planctomycetota bacterium
CGACGAATTTCGCGGCTTCCTCGTTGATCTGCTTTCCGACTTCCATCGATCCTGTGAAAACGATGAATCGTGTTTTCGGGTGCTTGACTAGATAATTCCCGACCGAGCTTCCGGGTCCGGGCAGGTAGTTAATGACGCCTTTCGGGATGTCGCACTCCTCGCAGATTTCGAAATATTTCGCGGCGATCACGGGCGCGGTCGATGCGGGTTTCAGAATGACCGAATTTCCGGCAGCAACCGGCGCGATCGTGATTCCCGACATGATCGCGAGCGGGAAATTCCACGGCGGGATCGCGACCCCGGCTCCGAGCGGGATGTAATATAATTCGTTCTGCTCGTCGGGGAACGGCGTGACCTCGTGCGTGCCTCCAACTCCGGCCAGGCGGATCGCCTCGCGAGCGTAGAATTCGTGGAAGTCGATAGCCTCGGCCGTGTCGGCGATGGCTTCGATCCAGGATTTGCCTTCCTCATAGACCATCCACGCGGCGAGTTCCATTTTTCGGACGCGCATTTTTTTGGCGATCGCGATGATATACCTCGCGCGCGCCTCCCACGGGATTACCTTCCATTTCTCGAACGCCTTGAGCGCGGCCTGCATTGCCATCTCGGCGTGCTTCTCGTCGGCTTTCGAGACATAGCCGATCACCTGGCTGGTGTCGGACGGGTTGTACGACGTAATTTTTTCTTTCGTGGTGATTTTTTTACCGCCGATGACAAGCGGGTACTCCTTCCCGAGTTCGCTCTTGACTTTCTTGAGCGCCGCTTCCATGGCTTTCCGGTTTTCAGGGATTGTGAAATCTTCGTACGGTTCGACAGTGTACGGTGGCAGCATTTTTTGTAATTCCTCCAGGTCCTCAGTTTCCCCCCGTATCCTCAAGCGAGGGCAGGGTAGGGATGAACTGGTTAAACCCCGTCAGCGATAGCCGTAGCGGGGGAAGGACAATATACGCTTACGTCAAGGGAAATGCAAGCAGAGGGGGGATTGTGGAGGCGGCACCTGAGGGTGAATTACTCCTGTCGAAAGCGTATCGGGTGTATCCGTATCTCCCCTGTTTTTTTCTGATTTTTTTGTATCCCTTGATCAGGCGAAATCCGCGTTATGACAGGGCTCAGGCGGTAATTTTCGTGTATCAGGGCAACACCGGCGATTTTCGGATTTAGGGTGTCCCAGGTGTATCGGGATACGGGTATCTTCGGGGACACGGCATTTTTCCCTTGATACAAAATGGTAAAGTCAGGTTCATCACTGGAGAAAAATGGCATGTCCCCTTGATGTATACAATTTCAAGTAGAATTGGTCTGAGTCTGTAGATGATCATCTCTACTAACTAATAGGACATGTTAGGGGTGAAATGGCGCACTCGTTCCCCGACCATATTGTGAATCCTGGACAAATCTGCACTATAATTAATAAACCAGTGTTACTCAGTTGCATGTCATGTTTAAGGTCCAGTAATTAGGAACGTGTAGCCATGGATGGTGATTTCTTCCCTGTTATGGTCTGGTCGGTGGGTGTCGGGTGGGCAGGTCTGATAGCCTTAGCTATCGATACAGCCAGGCTTCACCTCAGGGATAACAAAATATGGGGCTGTGTTGTCTTTTTTGTGCCGGGACTGGGACTGCTCATGTACGCGATCGCAACCCGATCCATTGTCGCGTGGTTTACGATAGTGATAATTATTATTGCATCGGTCTGGGCACTGAATATTTTCGGATAATAAAAAAACCCGGGAAGCACATTCCCAGGCTACGTCGTACAATAATTTTACCCGACAGGTGCCGCCTCGACAATCGCGAAGCGAGTTTCGAGGTGCTTGACCTTATGGTGAATCCTGGAATTTGGGGGAATATCGCAGAGTCACCATAAGGTCAGGCACCTCCAAAATCCAGGATGGATTGTGGAGGCGGCACCAGAGTTCGCTACTGACTTCAAAGGCTGATTATATCCACCGTCAAGGCCTATTTCATCCACCGTCAAGGCCTATTGCATCCACCGTCAAAGCTTGATTTTATAGTAATTTCAAATGTGGAAAGGTTGTGGGAAAGCTGTGGGAAAATCGCTTGCTATTAGACATATTAATTTGTATAAAGGGACTACACCAAACGAAACTTCATTTGAGGAGCGATCCTTCGATGAAGCTGTAAACTCTAGAAAGGGATTTTCCCGGACAGGAGAAGAACTTGAAAAAGAGCAATCTTTCGATAGTTTAACTCCTCAAGGTGATAAATCCCGGGACTGAGATCTCCGGAAAGGGATGTTCCCCTGGACCGAGTTGAGACAAGATTGGAAGCAATTCCGGGAACGTTGAAACTCAAACCAGGGTCAAAAGTCCCGGGGATGGAGCCCTCCCGAAAGGGATGTTCCCCCTGACGGATTTGATACCGGATTGGAAGCGATTCCCTGAAGGTCCAAATTTCTGAAGGGGTCAATAGTTCCAAGTACGGAGCCACTCCCGAAAGGGATGTTCCCCCGGACGGGCCTTATACCGGATTGGAAGCGATTCCCTGATGGTACATGGTTCTGAAAGGGTCAATAGTCCTTAGTACGGGGCACTCCCGAAATGGATGTTCCCCTTAACTGAGTCGACACTCGAAAGGAAGCGATTCCCCGACAGTTGAAACTCCACCAAGGGTAAAAAAATCCTTAGTACGGAGCTCTCCCGAAAGGGATGTTCCCCGGATCGGGATTGAGATCAGACGGGAAGCGATTCCTCGACGATTGAAATTCCCTGAAGGACCGATAATCCCCAGTACGGAGACCTCTTCTGAAGGGGAGACGTCCCTTTCCAGAAGATCCTCCTGATAGGGCGTCCTGGAAGGAGAGCTCTGCTGGATTGCAAAATCCAAACGAGCAAAGAATCTTGATGGAGAAGAGATTCTTCGTGAAGAGGGAGGGAGACGGAACTTGTTCCAGTTCTCCCTCTTTTTTTTGCTCGAAATCGTCGGGTAGGAGCGGCCGGATAGGAAGAGTAAATCTAGAGTAGTATGCTTGAAATCGGTAACCCCACGTGAGAGCGCGGGGTTTTTTTGTGCATAAAAAATCCAAGCGCAGGATGCGCGTGGGACTGAAGATTCATGCGCAGGATGCACATGTTACATTATGGCATTTCTTCGGGAAGGAATACGCTTATGAGCCAGGATCCTGATATGCCGGCTGTGTCATCATGAAGGACACAGGCCAGACCGTCGAAGTCGCTGCCATTTGACTTAAAACGGGCAGGTCGTACTTAAAAAATGCCGCCAGGAAATCGGACATTTTCCAGAGAAATGCCGGATGGAATTTTATACAAAAAAGGGAGGTTCTATTGCGAAATTGGGTTAAGTGGTGTATATAAATTATGAAGGATGAAAACTATCTTCCAGAGGGATTAAAAACCCCAAAGGGAGGTTTAACCCCCGAGAGGAATTTAGAAAAATTCCAGGGGGTAATAACTCAGATGGAGCTTGAAAAACTTCATCACGAGTGGAGGGAGACAGAAAACCAGAAAAAAGTTTGTCTCCCTTTTCCTTTTTAGAAGATCCCGAATAAGTCGGGAATTTTTTATTTTGGAAAAGGGTGAAATACGCTGTAGAATGTAGCGGAAATTCAAACAGGAGCGATCAATCGATGGAAGCAATCGAAGCATTACTTACGAGGCGTTCAATCAGGAAATTTACCGATCAACCGGTGACCGACGAACATGTCGATACGATTTTGAAAGCTGCTATGTACGCGCCGTCAGCAGGGAACACGCAGCCGTGGCATTTTGTTGTTGTCAGGGATCGTGAATTGCTCGACATGGTGCCGGAATTCCACCCTTACGCCAGGATGATTTTGCAGTCCCCGGTCGCGATACTTGTGTGCGGTGATCGGGATTTGCAGAAATTCGATGGTTTCTGGATACAGGATTGTTCGGCAGCAACCGAGAACCTATTGCTCGCAGTGCACGGGCTGGGGCTTGGGGCGGTATGGCTCGGGGTGCATCCGAGACCCGAGCGAATCGAGGGCGCCAGGAAATTATTCGATTTACCCGACAACATCCTGCCGTTGTCGCTGATTCCGATCGGTTACCCGGATGAATCGAAACCCGATCCGGAAAGATTCAAGCCTGAGAGAGTACATTTGAATAAATGGTGAGGTGCTTTAAATTTTAATGTGCTACAGCTTTGGGAACAGAACGGATATCATATCAGGGGAAATCCATGGACAGAGAAAAGGCGTGGTTAAGGTTACCCCAATCCGACCCAACTTGAATCGCCGAGCATGAGGCTCATTATGTCTCAGGGTCTAACTTCATCCGGAAGACGATTAATAACCTCATTGTAAACATTCCGTGCGATTTCAATCGTTTCCCTTGCCTCGTCTACGGATAGTTCTCCCATATCACCCGGATAACGGAACGCCCAGGCGAAAACGGTCAGCTCCCGCGCAGGATCGAGTATCACCATAAGAGACTCGTCAATGTTCTCGCAGGCCAACCCCAATTCATCGAGATCATGTGTCTTTCTGAATATTTTATCATGCGCAGTGAGAAAACCTTTCATCGTTTTTTCAACTGCCTGCTGCGAGTGAAATAGCGCATCCTCAATGAGCGGTGGCGAAGCCTCAAGATCTATCTCCCCAGCTCTCAGGTCGTTCTGCGCCTTTTGCAACCAGGCTTTGACCTCAGCGGATTTCTCAGGATGCATAGAGAAGCCTCCCCTCGCGCTCGATTGTGGCCGGGAGTGAGGTTACAACCGGCAGTTTGCTATGAAATTCCTCCCTGGTCAGAACGATCACATCTTTAGGCGCGCCGACACCACAGAGAACACGAAATGCCGCCTGGTCTCGCTTATAGCGTGGGAGCTCCGATTTCGATAATATCATCAGGAGATCAAAATCACTGTCAGGATTAGCTTCTCCACGCGCATGCGATCCAAATAAATATATACATTCGGGATCGAATGCGTCAACGAGCCGTTGGACCATTTCAGTCAAAATTGAATTATTTTCCAATATGTCCAGGTCAATAGCCGCCATCTCAGAATTACATCCCTATTAGTGTATCTACCCCAATCCGACCCAACTTGAATCGCCGAGCATGACGCGGGTAGCCTGTGGTTTTATATCACATTTTTCGATTATCGCTTTTCTGCCGATCAAACTGTCGGTCAGCCGCCCTGGAATATCCCGGATTATCGATTCCTCAAGAATTATCGAATGCTCCAGTTCGCAATCCGATATATGGCACTTATCGGCGATTGACGTGTAGGGTCCGACAAAGGCATTTTCGATAACAGCGTTTCGCCCGATGATCACGGGTCCCCGGATGCTCGAATTTATCACGCGGGAATTCGGCCCGACAATTACCCGTCCCTCGATCTTGCTCGCCTCGTCCACCCGTCCTTCTATTTTCTTTTCGAGTGTGTCAAGGACAAGGCGGTTGGCTTCGAGCATATCATCGAGTTTCCCGGTGTCTTTCCACCAGCCCTCCACGATACTTGAATGCACATTGTGGCCGTCGTCCGATAACTGCTGGATGGCGTCGGTTATCTCAAGTTCGCCCCTGAAGCTGGGTTTAATTTTGCGGGACGCTTCGAAAATTTTCTTATTGAACAGATAAACACCGACCAGCGCGAGGTTGCTTTTCGGTTCGGCGGGTTTCTCGACAAGCTTCTTGACCGAGCCGTCGTCATTGAGTTCAGCGACCCCGAATTGCGATGGATTCGACACCGGAGTAAGGAGGATCATGCAGTGGGGTTTTATTTTTTTAAATTCATTAACGATGCTGGTAATTCCGGCCCGCAGGAGATTATCACCCAGGTACATCGTGAATTCGTCATCACCGATAAATTTCTCGGCAGTCAAAACAGCGTGGGCGAGTCCAAGCGGTTCCGCCTGGTGAATGTATTCGATGTCGATACCCCATAAACTTCCGTCGCCGACACGTTCCATTATTTCGGCACGAGTGTCGCCAACGATAATCCCGATCTCTGAGATTCCGGCATCGCGCATGAATTCGATACCGTAGAAGAGTATCGGTTTATTCGCGACCGGGATAAGCTGCTTGGCCGATGTGTAGGTCAGCGGTCTGAGTCTGGTCCCTTTTCCGCCGGACAGAATCAATCCTTTCATTAAAATGCCACCTTGATGATATTATCGGTTACCACAAATAATTCTCATGTTTTAACCAGTGAAGTATAGAGGTACGGGTTCGTATGAGTCAACTATAGCGGAGGTTATGGGAACATTCTTGTCTAAAATAAGCGGGAACAAAATGCGGAGTAAATAATAAATCCCCGTAAAAGAGATTCGTATC
>DAOVJF010000004.1 GCA_030673355.1 Planctomycetota bacterium
TCCCGCTTTACCCGATCGACTGGCGGTTGTCGTGGCGCCTGATGGGCGATCCGGAGGTGCTGAACGCCGACGGTTACACCTACTTCTGGAGCCCCGATTGCGATTCCGGGATCGATCTTCCGCTTTTTCAGTACTGGGAGGGAAAATACGCGTTCGGCGGGACTCCAACCGCGAATCTGAACGCGTTTCTGAATTATTACTCCAATGAGGACAGGCATATGCTGGAAAGCGGGATGAGTGTCGAAAAGACATTCCATATATCGCTGCCGGACGGTCCCTCGATGGCTGGATACGCTCTTGACGTATGCTGGGAGCCGCCGATCAACACGCCGGTTAACAATCCGGCCGATGATTTCCCGATCACCGCGAACCAGCCCGAGATGTTCGAGTTCAAGGTGATCTACAACAACGGCGAACCTATCACATACAACTGCTGCAACCTGGGTGCTCACAGAATAGAAGAAGGCCGTGTCGAGATGAATTACTGGTACCTGCTGCCTGATGCATGGTCTTGGCCGAGTGGTGGGACAATGACTGATTCGTTTTTTATGAATCCTGCAGGTAGCACCTTATATAAATGTAATTCTCCGGATCCGGAGCACATAAGGTGCGCGACTCAGGTTTATATGTCATTAGGCGATGATGGTGTACACCAGTGCATTGGATATGGATCATGGTATGACTACGGTCCGGGTGAGAAGCAACCCCATCAGGCATATGATATTTTTGAAGTGGTTATTGATCTTGATTAAAATTTGATCTCTGGAGGAGAAACAATGTACAAACGACTCATTTATCTACTGATTGTGGTTTTGTCATTTTCTTGCAGTGGTAAAGACCCGAACCCCTTTTAACGAAAAGCATCTATAGAATATTAATATCAGTCTAAAGCAACAACTGGCGACCTGTATTTTTCGATGAGATTCAGCCCTGTCTGAATATATTCCAATTCCTGCCACGCTATAATTCATTATAGCATTTTTGCATTATATTCACTCAGAACCCCTATTAAAATGAAATCGAATTTGCGGGGAGCGGGTTCTGCCGATATAATCCTGACAGGCTTATGTCCAAAGGTTTCGGTGAAACAGACCTGAATGTCCCAGCGATCGAGTTGATCGATGTTGTCGCGGGCTATGGCGACAAGATCATCCTCGATGGAATTAACCTGGAAGTTAACCATGGGGAGATTTTTACGATTATCGGGCTTTCCGGCAGTGGCAAATCGACACTCCTCAAATTGATAATCGGGTTTCTCAAGCCCAGATCGGGAATGGTACGTGTAAACGGTAAAAATATCACCCGCATGTCTGAACGGCAGATGAACCGTATCCGCAGGGGAATGGGTATGGTTTTCCAGCATGCCGCGCTTTTTGACAGCCTTACAGTTTACGATAATGTCGCGTTTCCGCTGGTTTATCGAAGAGAAATTCCTGCGAAGAAGATCAACCGGATAGTGCATGATAAACTTGAGGATGTCGACATGGAAGGCACTGGAAGGCTCATGCCTTTTGAACTCTCCGGTGGCATGCAGAAACGTGTCGGACTCGCACGTGCCCTTGCCGAAAACCCCAGGCTGATTCTTTACGATGAACCGACGACCGGGCTTGATCCGGTGATTACCAACAACATCAACGGTCTGATCGTTCGTACCCGCGACCGTTATGACGCCACCAGCCTTGTGATCAGCCATGATATGGAATCCGTGCTTAAGGTTTCCGATCGTGTCGGGGTCCTGGTATACAAGAAATTAGCATTTATCGGCACACCGGATGAATTACTGTCCTCGGAGAAACCTGAAGTCCAGGCGTTCATCAGGGGAGAGGAAATCCTCGAGCATTCATAAAGTTATTATATGAGAAATTTGCGAGTTGGATTTTGCCCCTGGTAAATTTCCTGATAATATAAAAATAATGGAATCCCTGGAAGATATACTGAAACGATTTCAGAAGGATTACGGACTCGAACGGCGCCTTACCGACGATGAGGTCAAGGTTCTTGTCTATCGGCACATCGATTCTGACATGGCGGATTTTATCCGTGCTGTCTGGCTCGAAGGCAATGTGCTTGTTATCCAGTGCACCGAGCCGGTCGCGGTGCAGGAATTCCAGATCAGGGCAGAGGGAATCAGGTTGAGGATTAATCGGGATGCGGGACGGGCCGCGCTGGCCAGTGTGAAACTGACCCTGAAAGGTGCGCGCAGGAAGAGAAGTCTATGAAAGATTTTTTAGATATCCCGGATGAAATACTTAAGAAAGTCCTTGAAGCGCATTCACTCGCGATCTGGCCTGTAGATAGTAACCCCTTGCATGACTCCTACCAGATCGCCCGGTTTTTCGAGGAAGAGGGCTGGATTATTTATCCGATACACGAGCACGAAGAACGTATCCTCGATTTCCCCTGCTTCCGCGACATTCGTTTAATTCCGGACGATTATGACATCCTGCTTCTTTTCGTTCACATCGATCAACTTCCTGTCGTGGTAAACGAAATTTTTAACGCGGACTTCATCCCACCGCTTGTCTGGATGCATGAGGGAATCACCGATCTTGAGTCGAGGGATCGACTCAATGAGAGTGGTTTGATGGTCGTTATGGATATGGACCTTCGCGACTTCTTCTCATGGGCTAAGTATCATGAATGAATCCACGGTTCGCCCGCACACCAACACAAATACCGAAATCTCCAGACGTAACTCTGTGATATATTAACTTTGAATGTTACAATATTAACAGTGTTGGAAAGCCAGGCAGATAAATCCATTTGGTCAGGAAAGCGTCTCGATGAAGCCTCTAATTTAAACTGCCCTGGCCTTAAAGGCCGGTGATTGAAATGATCCGGGATAAAATATTCAGACCTTCTGTAATGGCTGTAATTTTCCTTATTCTGACTGGATGTTCTTCAGGGGTAAATACTCCTGCCGCTCCGGGAGTTGAAAATTCCGGCGCTCTGGGAGATATAACCGCACATCGCGATCAATCAGGCACTTTGATGCTTGGTCTCTGGTACTGTTCGATGGAACCGGGTGAAACCGAAATCGATATCAAACCCCTTCGAACCGCGGAAATTACCCTTAATATCAATAATCTGCTATCCAACAACCCCGGTACTTTTACGATCGGCGATCTCGACCTTTCAAATTTCGATACCGGACGTCTCGGATGTACTATCACAATCAAACACCCGTTGGACGATATGGACCAGTTTCACATCTTCGATGTCCTCGGCGTTTTTCTCCATAACGGGGCATCGATTCTTGAGTACGATCCATCCGCGCCAACCTACTCCGGTGGTCCCGATGCCGGTGAGAATGAAGCCAGGCTTCTCAATCCCGACGGATATACGCGATGGTTCAACCAGCCGGAATTTGATGGCGACGGGCCCCCGATCCTTGAATATACGCCTATGGGATTTTCGAACCTTCCATTACCGACCGCGGTCTTGAATCCATATAAAATTTTCGCAAACACCCTTGGGGAAGAAGCCGATTATTACACATGGATTACCACACCTGGATATTCGAATTTCAGGAATATCTTCTTTGCGGGGATGAGTAACTCGAGAAGGTACGATTTCCAGTTTCCCATGATCGATGGTTTCCCGGTACTGAATTTCCAGTTCGCCGTGATTGCTAACTGGGAAGAGGGAGATCCGACCCTGATGGGAAATCCGAATGTCTATGAAACGGGTGATTTCCCATCCAGCGCAAACTGCGAGGAACCGTTTTTCGTGAATGTATCGACTGTCGCAAGCTCCCTTTATTTTGATTCAACCGGCGCCACTCCCGAATTCGGCGGAAATTTCATAATTGATATCGAAATTTTCGACTGGCAGGGCGGACAGTTGGAAGGTAACGGCGTACTGAATGAAATCGAACGTGTTGTAATCGAAACGGACTTTATTCAAGGTAGTGGAATTGTGGCTATATTTCATCCCGATCTTGAATTTATGTCAGTGCCGGGAACCGTAAATTCTTCTGTTGTACATGTCGATATCTTCGACTGTACGCCGCAAGCGTCCGGGGAAACTGAATTCTGGGTTATCGTTGAAAGCGCAGGCCTGAGGGGTGACAGTTACTACCAGGGATTACCGTCCATGTACCCGGAAAATATCAGGCGTTCAACATATAAAAGAGAATCAATCTGGATTTCACCGGAAGCGCCGTGGGTAAATACGCCTCCCGATATCACCGGAATAGAAGACGATATTATCGGTCCCGGGGCTTATCAAAATCCAATCACGGATGATGATAAATCGGTCACTTATTCACCGATATTCACCGATCCCGATATTGACCAGACCTATGAAATTACATGGTGGATTGTGAATAAGCTTGCATGGCCGCTTCCATCGGGTATTGTCGAGATGCCGGTTGACTGGTCGTTGTACGAGCTTAAGGATTATGATATCTACGTTATGGTCGATGACGGGTACGACGCGGTCCAGGGCGGTCCGTATGGAATTACAGTCATCAAAGGATCGATTCCCGAATGGACTGAACCATTGCTCATTGACTATTCCTCCTGCATGCCGCGTGCCGTGGAAAACTGGGATGACGAACTGGTTTTGATCTACCACAAGGAGCATAACGGAATCATGTACGCTGTGAATACCGGCGATTGGTCGGTTCCGGAAACCGCATACTACTGGACCGATGGCACCGACAAGGAGACCGCGCCAACCTGCCTCTCAATTTCGCGCGGGGAATCCGGCAAGACAGTCTACGGATCTTTTAGCGGCTGGGGGGAAGATGTGCTGAGCACCATGGAAATTGACCGCCATGCAATCAGGTGGAATGGCGATACTGGCCTATGGGATTACACTTACCTTTGGGGAATGGCTGAACAGGCAACGCTTATGCTCCCCGATGACGACGGTTCCTACCTGAATGTTTACAATTTCACATTTATGGGCGATCCGGGAGCAGAGTTACGTGGAAGCGACCGCGCGTTCTGGGGACAGACCGTGCACGATCCGTTACTCCTGCCGACCTACGATTCCTGGAGCTGCACAATTTCACACTGCAATGCCGCGGAACGTGATGAGTACTTTCATTACATAGCTTACCGGAGGGTGCTTGGTGGACAGTCCGCGCGGATCGTCAGGATTTCGAAATCAAGTGTAACCATTCACGGAGAATTCTCAATATATGACGGTGCAAATAACGAAGAAATTGACTCTGTCGCACTTGATATGGACTCTTCGGGTGCTCTGCATGCAGCCTGGAGAGTGTATGACGATGATCTATACCGGATCGATTACGCGAGTTCATCGGACGGGGGCACGACATGGTCGGAAGCGATAACTGTTTTCAAAGTGCCGGAAATTTACTATGGCATCCAGGGTAACCAGATCGGAATCGTCACAAACTCATCTAATAATATATACATAGTTTTTACCCAGGATCTTTATCTTTACATGGTCACATCTGAGAACGGCGTGTTGTGGAGCGAACCGGACAGCCCGTACACCGGACCGCTTCCACTCGGCTGGCACCATACGGAGCCGTATCCGGTGATGGCATCGGATGACATCCTGCATGTGTTTTACCTTGCTAAAAATGAACAATGGCAATTCGGAAACCTTCTTGAAATAACATTCGGTCTTTAATGACCCGGTTGATTTAAATTACGGGGGACATGCCATTTTTCTCCAGGGATAAACCTGACTTTACCATTGCCTATCAAGGGGAAAATGCCTTGTCCCCGAAGCGAAATCTAATAACGACACTAAACGCGTGGCGTCGACACGCTGAGTGAGACATCTGAAACAGGCAAGCTTAATGAATCTCCGGGTCGAACGTGCTTGTCGACGTATATTAACGCTAAATATGTCCAATCATATTTTGTTTAACGGAATATATCTGAGATAATAGCGGCTCTGAAATAATATATGTTGCGGAAACATGAAATTAACTGGGGTAACTATGACCCGGACTTGCTGAGAAACCTTACCGCTACGCCCGGTGGGACTTCACTCGCGACCGAGTTAATAATTGCTCTCGAACCCGCACCCCGGCATCACTGGCTCGATTTCTGCCCCGGCCCTGAAATCCTCGCCCCGGTTCTGGCCAGGGAGTACGGCATGAGAGTGACCAGCCTTATCCAGGATCCACGCTGCGAAATCAGGCTTGAGGATGCTGCTTCGAAACTTGATGTCTCGGAATTCGTCAATGTGATCCCCGGCGAACGAACCAGCCTGCCGGTGCCGTCGGAAGAGTTCGACCGGGTCTTCTGCCTTGGTAATCCTTTCTTCCCAAAAATTACGCCTGAAATGGCGGCTGAAATTCACAGGGTCCTTATCCCCGATGGACTCGTGGGATTTGCCGGTCCCGCAAGTTTTAAAAATTCAACGCCTCCTTACATGGAACAGGCACTCGTGGATTACCCGGGAATGTTTATTAAAACCCCGGCATGGTCGGCGCTTCATTTCTCAAAGGAAGGTTTCCACATTGTGACCGCTGAATACATCCACGGTACATGGGATCTTTGGAATGAGTGGCTCAAAGACGCTCCGCCTGAACGGATCCCGGAAAGTTTTAGAAAAGCGATTATCGAGGACCAGGGACGCTGGTTGTCGATGGGGTTGTTGATTCTACGCAAACCCTACAAACCCGCCTGGGCTTTGTAATTAATTGCAATATAACATTAGCCTGACCGTGAGGGAGGGCTCAGTTTCATAATTTACTCATACGTCACTGTTATTGCCCGTTCCACCTCATCAGCAACCCTTTGCGCTTCCGATAATTCCTCCCCAACCGTGATTATATAACCATGGCGCTGTGTATCCATCACCGGCGGGACGAGCTCATCGCCAGGCTTGATATAAAGGTCAGTCCTCACAACGCCGTGAATATTCTGAGCATCTTTCAACCCTTTAATTTCCTTCACCTTTCCGGGAGGAAATAAAAGGAACCTCAGTACGCTGGCTTTTTCCAGAGTCCTTTCGACCCGACGTTCATCGCCAACGGCAAACCGGACATTCGCTTCGAGAAGGTCGACACCTGAGATCGCGGGTATTACATGGCTCGATGTCCCGCTGCCGCCGCCCCTGTTTGCCATCTCCACCAGGAAAATACCCTTCCCGGTGACAATCAATTCACCATGAATACTCCCCGCGGAAATCCCAAGCGCCTTGACAAGCGCATTGTACATCCGGTGAATTTCCTCATGTGTTTTACCCGGAAACGGTGCCGGGAAATCGAGATTCATCGCGATTATATGCGGGGGTGGTGTGTGCTTTTTGGTGGAAACCCCCAGGAGATGTGTCTCGCCGGCGTAGCGGCATCCCTCGACGGTAACCTCGATGCCGTCAAGGAATTCTTCGATCAGGATTCGCCCTTCGCCTGTGTATTCAAAAGCCTCCTCGATAGCCGGCACGAGTTCTTTACGGGAATCGACTTTCCGGACTCCCCTGCTTGCCTGGGAATCCGTTGGCTTTACTACACATGGAAACCCGACACCTCCGGGAGCATCCTCGTGATCCTCCTCAATTGCCCGTTTACCATCATCAACCGATTCGCAGATTCTGTACTTAGGATTTTGCAGCCCGGCCAGCTTCGAAAGTTCCCGCATTCGGGCCTTGTTGGTTGTGTTGTATGCGGCTTCCGGGGAAGGGCCGGGAAGATTCAAGGCGGATGTGACTTTCGCGAGTGTGGGAACCGATATATCGGTCTGATCGGATACCACTCCAGAAACACCGATATCATTTGCAAGGGAAACTGCGCCTTCAACATCGGTTATATCGACAATCTCGAAACGGTCGGCGATTTTCGCTCCGGGGGCATTGGGATCGCGATCGATCGCGATTGCCCGGAATCCAAGTCTTTTGACAGTCTCTATCAGGGGAATCTGCCAGTAACCGGCAGCAATGACAAGCACCCACCGATCCGGCATCGATCAGTCATCCTCCCCGTCATCCGTGGTTTCATCTTCAGATTCGCTTTCTGCCGGTGTATCTGCAGCCCGGTTCTCGGCTTCCCGGCGCCGGGCATCGATTTCAGCCTGCCGTTCCTTGTATTCTTCCGCAAGGGCTTCCGCTTCTTCCCCCGACACCCACATTCCGACAGGATTTAATCCCGGTGGCGTATCAAGGAACGTGGTTAAAATTATCTGAACCGCATTATGCTCACTGTATTCCTTTATCATCACCTTCAACCCGCCATGCGGGCCATCTCCTGAATTCACCCACAGTGCTGTCTGCCGACTTCCATCACTGTCCATGCTCTCGATAGAATTTACATTGTATTCCAGAACATCCTCCCCATCCGGTTCCGGTTCGACATACATCAGAAATTCATGATAGTACTGTTCGATATCCATATACGGTGCGCGGGTGATGTACGACTCGCGGTACTCGTTTGTTTCTCCCGGTACATTGATTTTCTGAGCACCCGGGAAAATCGGCGCAAGGTCGGGATTGTGTGAAGATTCCCGATCATTCACCTCATTGTAAATCGGACTTCCATCATCATCGACAAAACCACGGGCCGGTTGCTCCACGGACCCCTCTTCAAGGACAACCGGTTCCTCATCCGTACCCGATGGCTCATCGGGAGGGGCATTACATCCCACGAGCAGCGGAAATCCAACCGCGACTGTTATTAGAATCATAATTGACAGGAAATTTTTCATAACGTACACCCTTTATATATCATAACAGGTATTATACTCCATGTGTTCCGACCAATGTACCGTATGCGGGTTCAAATAAAGGGAGTTGTTCAGGGGGTCGGATTCCGGCCTTTCGTGCACTCACTCGCCCGTCAATTCAATTTGAATGGCTGGGTAATCAATGATTCGAGCGGTGTGGAAATTGAAGTCGATGGATCACGCGAAAATCTCGACCGGTTTCTTGACGCTATTACTCGTGAATCCCCGCCGCTGGCCCAGATCGTAGAAATTGGAACTTCGTTCTCCGAAATCTCGGACGGTGATGCATTCAAAAGTTTCGAAATCCGGCATAGCGTTTATTCAGATGGCGAGAGGGTCTTAATCAGCCCCGATGTCGCTGTCTGCCGCGACTGCATACGCGAGATGTATGATCCGGATGATCACAGGTACAGGTACCCATTCCTGAACTGCACGAACTGCGGACCGAGATTCACGATCATTGAGGATATCCCGTACGATCGCCCGAAAACCGTAATGCGTGAATTCCCGATGTGCGAAAAGTGCCTGGCTGAGTACAGCAATCCATCTGATCGAAGGTTCCACGCACAACCGACATGCTGCCCGGACTGCGGTCCCACGCTGCAATTTCTTGATGAAAATGGGAATGAGACCATCGGGGATCCGATTGAGAATACGATCCGAAAATTGCTTGATGGAAAAATTGTTGCGATTAAAGGCATCGGCGGGTTTCATCTCGCATGTGATGCCATGAATAATCAGGCGGTGAAAAGGCTCAGGGAACGTAAACATCGCGAGGCCAGGCCGCTCGCAGTGATGGTCGGGGGGATCTCATCGGCCAGGCGGATTGCAGTAATCAATGAAGATGGTGAAAAGGCGCTATGTTCCCCGGCCAGGCCGATTGTAATTGTCAATGAAAATCCCGAATCGCCGATTTCGGGTGGTGATGTTTACAGCGTCACAGGAGGGGTTCGAACGATTGGTATAATGCTTCCATACGCCCCGCTGCATCATCTTCTTTTCAGGCCATTACCGGTCGCCCAACCCGATAATCCATCAAAAATTACAATTCCCGAGGAAATCGGCGGGTCCTCAAATCCCGAATCTGATACGTTCCATGCGCTTGTTATGACCAGCGGGAATCTCTCGGATGAGCCGATCGCGTTCGATAACACCGAAGCGATAGAACGGTTGAAAGGAATCGCCGACGGTTTCCTGTTGAATAACAGGAAAATCCATCGTCGCGCGGACGATTCGGTAGCCGCTATCCGTGACGGGGTTACTACAATCTGGCGATGGGGCAGGGGTCATGTCCCAAGGCCGATTTTTCTCCCGGAATCCCTGCCCGGCGTTCTTGGTGTCGGACCGGAACTTAAAAATACCATATGCCACATTCGCGATGACAAAGCGTTTCTGTCACCCCATATCGGGGATTTAAAGACATACGATACCTACGAATACCTCCGGGAAACGATCGAGCACCAGTCGAGAATTCTCGATGTGAATCCTGAATGTGTTGCCTGCGACTTGCATCCGGATTACCAGTCCACACGGTGGGCGGAAGAAGAAAGCGGGCTTCCGGTTATCAAGGTCCAGCATCACCATGCGCATACTGTCGCGTTGATGGCCGAGCACGGTATCCTTGACCGGGAAATTCTGGCACTGGCGATGGACGGTACCGGGCTGGGTACCGATGGTGCGATCTGGGGCGGGGAAATCCTTCGCGCAACGGTCACTGAATTTTCCCGGCTCGGCCATTTCACATATGCTCCGCTGCCGGGAGGGGATACCGCGGTTAAGGAAGTATGGCGTTCGGCACTCGGACGTTTATATCGTGATGGATCGGGTCTGGATGAAAAGTTTCGGCCTCTGTTTGACGGAATTCCGCCGGACCAGGTCGCGATGGTGGAGAGCATGATTAAGGTCGACGTGAATTGCCCGAAGGTTTGCAGCCTCGGAAGGCTGTTCGATGTAGCTGCGTTTATCGCGGGAATCGGGCATTCCGCTCAGTTCGACGGCCAGTTTCCTATGCTCCTTGAAGCAGCGTGCGACGGGCATATCGATTTGGTAGATAGGGTCGGACAGAAAATATTTTCACTGGCTGACGAACTTGTAAAAATAGTGGATGGGAATGTTCTAATAGATGGTAACGAAATCATAAGTGCGCTTTGCGAAATGCGCCTGAAAAAATCGTCAACGCGGGATATTGCTCGGTTTACCCATCGCCTGGTTGTGATTGCCCTCGAAAAAGCCTCAATCTGTGCGCGTTCGGAAACAGGGCTTGAAACGATCGGTTTGACAGGTGGATGTTTCATGAACAGGCTTCTCCACGAGGGATTAAAATCCAGGCTTGAACGTGCAGGTTTCGAAGTTCTTACACATCGCTTAATCCCTGCAAACGATGGCGGTATTTCACTCGGTCAGGCGGTATGCGCGGGATACAAAATTAAAGACCGCATTAAATGACCTTCACTCCGATCGAAACGCGATTACAACCCCCTGTACAAAATTGTGGTTAAGACCAATTCTGCTTGAAATTGTATAAAGCACGGGGACATGCCATTTTTCCCCAGTGATAAACTTGACTTTAACATTGCATATCAAGGGAAAAATGCCTTGTCCCCGAAGCGAAAAACCACTTTTAAATAGAATTGGTCTAAACCTCCTGTACAAAACAACTGTGAATATTGTACTGTTGACAGGAATAGTAATGCCCCAAATTGAGGAGGAAGAAAAATGCACCGCTCACCCGGTTACCTGCTCCTTGCAATCCTTATCCTCCTGTTTCTTCCAGGAGCGCCATTACCCCTTAATCCACCATCGATTCAAGCCCAGGTTAATGAGGGATTTTTAATCCTGAATGAAATCAGCCCCTGGCCGTCCGATGGCAATATCTGGGTGGAAATAATAAATCCATCAGACCAGGACGTTCCACTGGATGGATTCACTGTAGAGTTTCTATCAGGTTTTTCGTACACATTTCCTGAAAATTCCAGGACCCTTGAAAGCGGGGATGTTCATCTTTTGAGATTAACCGGTGGCAACCCCTTAAACACCACAGGCGATGGTTGTATGCTGTCCGGTCCGGATGGTCCGGTTGACGCGATCACGTGGGGATATCCACCTTCAGGGATCGCGACCACGATTCCGTCCGGTTCCCCGCTCATGCCGCCGACCGAGATATATCGTGAGGATATCGACAGGTTCCAGCCCGATGATGTCCTGATCAGGATTCCCGGTACGTGGCCACCCTCGGTCGTGAATTTTGTCGGCTCGGTCAACTGGGCATATCGTTCATCCGATTCAGCAAGCCCGAATGAACCCAATCCAATGCCCGGACCGACACGGTTCTTCCCCGGAGATGGTGCGGTGATCGCATCGGATTTCGGATTGTACGCGGCAGGCCTTTTCTGGGCGACAGAATTTACATTCCAGATAGCTCTCGATGAAGAATTCACGGATATTGTCCTCGAAGAAACAGTTGATGTCCCTGAGCTGATCCTTCAAGACTTTGAACCAGGAGATTATTTCTGGAGGATTATGGGGATCGGAACTGAACACGGTTCATGGAGTGCGGTACTGTCATTTACACGGTTCCCGGTTGATTTAGATGCACTTATAGAAGAAGCTGAAAACCGGACAGGATCTTCAGAGCAATCAGCAAATTCCATGCTTGCCATGCACAAAGGTGGGGAAGTCATTGATCTTCCGATCTATGGCGAGAGTTACCGGCTTGGGAGTTACCATGTAATAGGCGCCCATCACCTTGTCCAGCATAAAGATACTGACATGCTTTGTATCGATGGCTGCACTATGGCAGGCAGGTATCCCTGGGATGCCGCTCATCCGGAAGAATTGCCATTAAGAGGCGGGCATAACGAAAATTACTGTTCACGTGCAACGCTGGCTATGATTGCAAATCTCTCCGGTAATCAACTCAGCCAGGACCGCATCAGCTACCATATCCATGAAGAAATGGGGGATATGTACATAGGAGGCAGCATAAAGGGCTTGTGGGGAGTTCCGGACGATGATCTCGGTCATGGAGTTGGTTTGTATTTGGAAGACGTTGTCAAGACACTCGACTGGATATATGGCCAGCCCACAGGTTCCGCTAAATTTAAGTCTAACAGCTCTACAACGTTTAATGAAATTTCCGAACTCCTCGATGATGGCAGGCCGGTCATACGACATGAGACTTCTCATGTCAACCTGATCGACGGCTACGCGTTCCTCCTGAAAATTGACGACCCCAATGTCGAAGTGACCTTTGTCAGGATTCTTGAGCCATCATTTATAGGATGGAATGCTGAGTTATGGCAAATCCATCCTTTCCAGCAAAACCTTATCGGTTACATTTTCCCACCAACTGTTGGAAGCCCGATTCAAAGCGATGAGATCGAATTGTATCTCGATTCGGACCACGACGGCATAAATGATTTCGATGAATCGGAAAGATTCGGCACCGACCCAAATAATCCTGACACCGATATGGATGGTGTCCGTGACAAATCCGATATAGTGGGCTACGTATTTAGCAGTGATGGAAATTTCGATCCCAGTGATCCCGATATTGACGGCGACGGTGCATGGAAGCAGGTGGACCCCGACAACGACTGGCCTGATGATGACGGCATGATGGACGGTTGCGAGGATACCAATTCAAACGGCTTCTATGATCCGGGCTGGGACGAGACGAATTGTTTTGTTAACGGCGATGATTTCGACAAGTTCCATTCAGAATGCCAGAAGGGCTGGGTCCGTCATGAAATTACCAATGATGTACATTTCCCTGATGTGGATTTCTGGTCTAACTGGTGGGAGGTAATTTCAATCGAAGATGAACCGCTGGCGGATGAAGGATATATACACAAGCATGTCTGGCAGATTATCTGTGATGCCGATTCAAATGACCTTCTTTTCGATGTGATTGAAGGAGACCAGGGTCTCGCCAGGGTACGGCTTGAAGCCGATCCGGACGGGCAGTATTACCTGGTTATTGATGTCCAGCCACCCCTGGATATCATTGAGGTGATTTCAAGAGTTCCATCAATTGGCTTCTATGCCAGCGCGTTTATGCCTCAGCAATTTTATTTCACTGGTGACCAAAGACATCCAATTGGTGAACCTGTCCGAAACGAACAGGGTGCGCTTGTGCTCAAAGGCGAGTTTGAACCATACCTGGCTTTCGGCATACCGGTCACACCCGGATGTTCGCAGGTGTTCAGCTGGGAAGTCTGGATCGAACCACCACCGCAGTAAGTGTAATTTCTTTTCTTGAAAATCCTGACCGAAATATTAATAATATTGTATAATTTACTATAGTATGGTATAATACAATTAAGTAAGTTTCCAGGTTTCCTCAAATTCCATTGGGTTTGCCTGGTAATTTTATTATAAGTAAACTCGTAGCTATTATTTCAACATCAATCTTCCTGGAGAGAGTTAGAGTGGTTGTAGATTTTGGTGTGTTTATGCGTTTGTGCTTTTTACATTAAGTTATTTTGGATTTCATTAATTCTTTAAAGGTGGCAAACTAATGGCTAATAAAATTGTTAAGAAAAATAAAAGAAATAGAATAAATGTCAGAAACCAACGGGGCAGTACTTTTGTGATCTTTGTTATTTCCCTTGTGGCTTTACTGGGCTCTGCCGGTCTGGTGATTGACTACGGAAGAGGTGTCTGGGTGAAAACCAGGCTTCAGAGGGCCGCCGATGCCGCCGCCCTGGCCGGGGCATCTGTTCTGCCTGATTACAATATGGCCCAGGTTAAGGCGGAATCGGTCCTTTATGGCAATTTCCCCGACCCGGACGATGTTACCTTTGCGATCAGCGGTAATAATTACAAAATTATCATAAGTGAAAATGTTGACACACTCCTGATGCGGGTACTCGGTTATAACTCCATTGATGTTACCGCATCCGCGATGGCGTCCGGGCCGGAAAGTGTGGGCGGCATGAATGGCGGCGTCTTCCCGTTCGCAATCATCAATCCCGATGTGAATTCAGATCCGGCTGATGACCTCACGCCGTGGAACTTTGGTAACCCTTATATCATCGGGTACGGCGAGACTAACACAATGGTCGAAGACTGGGCCAATGGCTCGGATCCCTGTCCCTCGCATCCTGGCGGCGGTGGTGGTAATTCAAACTCCCATGGATGGCGTGCCGCTCTCGATTTGAACCCTGACGGTACCCTTGATGGTAATGGTGCAAATGCTCTCAGAACCAACATTGAACTTGGTTGGCCCGGGCAGATGGAAATTAATGATTTAATACCCATGGAATATGGAAACATGGCCGGCCCGATCAGCCAGGGGCGTTCGGCAAGGCTTGGTTCCAATCCTATGCCCTGGGATGATTTCGACGTCGAAACAAGCACTCATTCACCTCGAGTGGTTCTTGTAGCCATCGTTCACCTGATCAACGAGAACCGTGGTGACGCTTACACAATTCAGGACTACAATAATGGTGCTACTTGGAATAACCAGGATGTAGTTGTCGATGGTTTCGCTCCATTTTTCATGCTTACCGAGGATGAACACGAACAGTACGTGCCAAATCACGGTATGTCTGGCGACTGGGTTGTCGGGTATTATATTCCCGGTACTGATACATCGCACTTTTTGGATTCTGATGGATGGGAACCGGATTATGGCCTTTATACAACGCCAAGACTGATTGAATAACTTCCTGAAATAGTTTGTAAGATGTAGTTCAATTTGCATACTCAAATACCTGACCATTCCGTCGATCTTCGAAAATACATTCTGCTAATGGTAGAATCCTCCCGATCGATGTCATGGTCAAATCTGCAGGCATAACCATTACAATCGCGATAATTCTGGTCGTTTATCTCGCTACAAGCGTCGCGACTTCGCTTGCGATCCCGCCTGAAGAGGATGAGGCGTATTCGGTAAGCCCAGCGATCAACCTTATCACGGAAGGGCATATGGGCAACACTGTCCTTGAGTGCAAGGGAACAATGAATACCCGTATGGACGAGCGAACCTACTGGCAGCCGCCTTTGCAGTACCTCGCGCTTTCGATCTGGTTCAGGATTTTCGGAGTTAGCCTGCTTTCAGTGCGATTATTTTCCACGATTCTCGGCCTTGTTGCGATGTTCTGTTCGTACGTCATCGTACGGAAACTCACCGGGAATCCCATCGCCGGAATTCTTGCTGCTGCGCTTCTGTCGGTGGAATTTAATTTCATCATCTCGGCGGCCAGCGGACGTATGGACATGATGTGCGCGGTGCTGGGTCTTGCGGGTTTCGCGTTCTATTTAACAATGCGGGAAAAGAATTTCACTCTGGCGATAATCCTCGGGCACGTGTGCACCGCCGTGAGTGGACTCACGCATCCCCACGCGGTCGTGACCCTCTTCGCGATGGTGGTTCTGAACGCCTACCTCGATTTTCCCCGCATTCGCGTGAAACATATCCTTCTTGCGCTGGTGCCGTATGTCATCGGCTTTGGCGCGTGGGGAATATACATACTCCAGGACCCGCAGGCGTTTTACGATCAATTTATCAGCCATGTCGACCGTAAAATGGGGAGCTATTATTCGATCCTGGGAAGTTTAAAGTATGAGATAGCCAACCGATACCTAAGGGCCTACGGAATCACAACAAAATCATCGTTAATCGGAAAAACCAAAGCCCTGGTTTTAATTTCATACTTGATCGGGATCATCGGGACCATATTAATTACGAGAAAATCCGGCGAGCGTGAGAACAAATCACTTCTCATCCTCCTTCTTATGTATTTTCTCGGCCAGACACTTCTCATCCACGGCAACAAGAGCCTTTTCTACCTGACTCACGTCATGCCGTTCTATACCGCGATTCTCGCGATCTGGACGAGCACGATGTGGCTGAAATCAAAGCTGTCAAAATATTTGATCGTCGGGTTGCTGTCGATTCTTATCCTGATCCAGGTCGGTGTCAATGTCAACAGGATTCTTAAGGACCCGTATCACGCGCAGTATCTTCAGGTTGCCGAGGTGGTCAGGCAGTATGACGACGGTTCTCAGCTCATAATGGGGATATCTGAATTCGCATTTACACTGGGTTTCGATGATACCTTCATTGATGACCCCTCATTGGGATTTTACAGCGGAAGGGAACCGGATATCGTGATCGTATCCGAATGGTACAGGCATTTATTCAGTGTCAGCGACGAATGGGATCCTAAGCTTAAGTTGCATATAGACAGGATCCTTGATAATTCTGAGATGGTGCTTGATAACGAATTCTACCAGGTGTATGTAGTCAGAGAGCCTGCGGATAGCACGTAAGGCATCAGTTGGAGGTATAATGCATTTGCTTCCTTTCTTTTTAAAACAGATTTCCAGGATATGTGCGGTTACCAATTTTAGAAAAATCTGCATATAAGCACTGCGACTAGAATTGTCAGAACCGGCTGCTCGATGCCTTTCTCCGTGCAATGTTGGTAGCGCCCGTAATTCTCCCGTCATACTGTTGATAATTCGCCAAACCCTTTACATCGTCCATTTCACGGGCCATTGATTTCATGTCGGTAAGGTAGTCGCGGGCCTCAGTAAATTTACCTGACTTAATCAACCTGTCCAGCTCCTCATCGAAAAATCCGGGATCGCCCATTGGAGTTGTCAACATTGGCGATGTTTGTCCCCAGGTATTGCCGGATGCACGGCTTTCCGGTTCAGATATTGGCGACCGGTACATCGAACGGTACTGAAGGTCTTCATCACGCCTTGTCGCCCTGTAGTTACCGATCGCC
This sequence comes from Planctomycetota bacterium, assembly GCA_030673355.1. Classification (GTDB taxonomy): domain Bacteria; phylum JAJVIF01; class JAJVIF01; order JAPKYR01; family JAPKYR01; genus JAPKYR01. The sequence goes on from DAOVJF010000004.1 coordinate 17,393, forward strand.
GGCATTCCATGGAAGAAAATCAGGTAAACAATGAGACCCGTGAATCCGAATATAAAGACCAGAAATAACCATATACACCCGCCATGCCCCTTCTCGGTGGCGTCGTTATAGACCCACCCAAGCATAGCGAGCCAGAGAATAAATCCAAGTAAGCACCAGACAAAAGAGAATGCACCTGCAGATGAGCCCATTTTTTACACCTCGCTTTTGTTTTATTTGGTTATTTTGTTAAGCCAATCAGTATTGTCCAATTACCAATCAGTGAGGATATATCTCCCTGCGAGTAGTATCCATCCTGCTTATAAGACATCAGGGGTATAAAAATGTTGCGTGAGAAGACACGCTGAGTGAGACATCTCCATCCCGCAAGCCTGGAAATTCTTCGGGTCGAACGTGCTTGTCGACGTGAATCAATTATTTAGGGGACATCTCTTTTCGCCCGTCGAAAAGAGATCTCCGCGATACGTGTACGACATAAATCAATGCCAAAAATAACCAATCAATTTTTGTTAAACGGAATTGGCCTAATAACTTTTCAAGAAAAAAATATAGGACTGCATATTGAGCCTTTTCACTACTCTGAATCTTGTTAAAAATCCCAGTCCAATCTACAATGACTCACATATTCGAATTCTGTTTCGAATAAAATTTCGTAGCGCAGTCAGCCTGCGAATTTTGGGGTATATCCTATGCCACCAGACGAACCGACACCGGGTCTCGATTTCATACGGACCATCATCGCGGAAGATGTGAAAAATAATAAAAACGACGGGCGAGTCATCACCCGTTTCCCACCCGAGCCGAACGGGTATTTCCATATCGGACACGCAAAATCCATTGTCCTCAATTTCGGGCTTGCCAGGGAGTATGAAAAGGGCGTCTGCCATTTACGTTTCGATGACACCAACCCAATCAAGGAAGAGGCCGAATACGTTGAAGCAATCAAGGAGGACATCCGTTGGCTGGGTTACGACTGGGGCGACAAGCTGTTCCATGCATCGGATTATTTTGACCGACTTTACGAATGGGCGATAGACCTGGTTAAAAAGGGCAAAGCCTATGTATGCGATCTACCCGCCGGGGAGGTTCGGAAAACCCGGGGTACTCTCACCGAGCCGGGAACTGAAAGCCCTTATCGGAATCGGTCCATCGAAGAAAACCTCGACCTGTTCCAGCGTATGAAAGCCGGGGAATTCGAGGACGGCTCGCGAACGCTCCGCGCGAAAATCGACATGTCTCACGGGAATCTGAACATGCGCGATCCCGTTATGTATCGAATCCTTCGCGCGACCCATCACAGAACCGGCGATGCATGGTGCATTTACGCGACCTATGACTGGGCACACGGGCAGTCCGACTCAATTGAAGGGATCACTCATTCCCTGTGCAGCCTGGAATTTGAGGATCACCGCCCGTTATATGACTGGTTTCTCGACCGGCTCGAAGTCCATCACCCGCAGCAGATCGAATTTGCCCGGCTCAACATCAGCTATACAATTCTGAGCAAACGCAGGCTGATCCAGATCGTCCAGGGTAACCATGTCAACGGCTGGGACGACCCTCGAATGCCCACACTTTCAGGCCTTCGTCGGCGAGGATATACTCCCGAATCGATTCGCGATTTCCAGGGACGGATTGGACTGGCTAAACGCGAAAGTATTGTCGATGTTGCTATGCTGGAGCACTGCCTTCGCGAGGATTTGAATAAAAGGGCACCAAGATTTATGGCTGTGCTGCGTCCGTTGAAAGTTGTGATCACGAATTATCCCGAGGACCGGGTTGAAGAACTTGATGCTGTAAACAATCCTGAGGATCCCGATGCCGGTTCACGCAAAATTCCATTTTCCAAAGAAATATATATCGAGCGTGATGACTTTCGCGAAGACCCTCCAAAAAAATTCTACCGCCTCGCGCCAGGACGTGAAGTTCGTCTCCGGTATGCGTACTTCATCACCTGCACAGATGTTATCAAGGATGGTAACGGGGAGATTACAGAACTTCGCTGTACTTATGATCCCGAAACACGCGGCGGTTCGGCTCCGGACGGCAGGAAAGTCAAGGCGACGATGCACTGGGTGTCTGCGGAGAATTCAATCGATGCGGACGTCCGGCTGTATGAGCATCTTTTTACGATTGAAGACACATCCGATGTCGAAGAGGGCAAGGACTTCCTGGACTACATCAATCCTGAGTCCCTTGAAATCCTGGCTGACTGCCGTCTTGAACCCGCTCTTGCAAACCATGGACCGGGTTTCCGATGCCAGTTCGAACGCCTTGGTTATTTCTGTGTCGACCCGGATTCTACAGATGAGAAACCGGTGTTTAATCGGTCCGTAACCCTGCGCGACACATGGGCGAAAATCCAGAAACAGCAGCAGAAGGGGTAGGGAAACCGTATAATAATAAATATGCTGGAGGAATTATTATGAAAATAATCTCAATTCTAGGTAGTCCGCATAAGAAGGGAAACACAGCGAAGGTCCTTGATTGTATCGCGGATGAGCTGAGAAATAATGGGCATATTGTAAAACAGATAGTACTTAATGATCTGGATGTCAGGGGTTGCCAGGCCTGTTTTGCATGCAAACAATTTCCCGATGAGCCCGCCTGCGTTCAAAATGACGATGCGGGGGAAATATTCGAGAAAATGATCGACGCCGATGCGATCATCCTGTCTACTCCGCTCTACTGCTGGGGCTTTTCATCTCAGTTGAAAGCGCTTATCGACCGCTCGATCTGCCTTGTCACCGGCTACGGCGCTCCCAATTTCAAATCACTTGTTGCGGGTAAAAAATTCGCGCTTATCGCCACGTCGGGCGGACCGTTAGAGAACAACCTGGATATTTTACAGACACCCTGGGAGCGTGAAATGAAATTCCTCAGTGCTGTCAATGCCGGTGAGTTCATGGTGCCTGATTGTTACAACGCCGGAGTGGATGAAAATATCACATCTGAAATCGTCGAGGATGCCAAAATTTTTGCAAGGGAATTAGCAAAGTAGATCCGTCAGAGTTTCCACTTCTATTTCGGTAATTATACTCCATCTCAGTACCGCGCACGTCAGTAAGCGGCATACAGATACATGCAACGGTAACAGTAGCCCGACCGTGAGGGAGGGCTCAAAATCAGCACCACTCCCTCATGATCATCCCTCTGTTATCTATTCATTTCCATCCACGCTTGTCGACGGGGGGAGGTTTATCACCAGAGAA
>DAOVJF010000326.1 GCA_030673355.1 Planctomycetota bacterium
AGCATCCCACTGGAGCTCCCAGTTAAAATTACCATCAGGGAAAATGCAAGTGACATTTTGATCGTTGATTCGGAGGACATAATAAATTCCATCAGCATCGGATTTAATTGAAGTGTACAAGAATTTAGGTTGGTGAGATATTTGAATTTCCCATTGTTTTGTGCCATCCAGTGAGAAGTGGACGAGTTCTGAAGTTGTAGAGGAGTCATCCATTAATACAAGTAAACCGTGACTTCCGACACCAATTGAGTTCCGATCAATGGTAGCTGGATAATTACCTCTCAGATTCAGAAAATCATCAGGATCAGTTGTTGTAGTACCCTTAAAAACATCAAAATAATATAAAACTCCAAGTTCATAATCACCATCGATACATGCTTCAGTAAAGAAAATGTCACCATGATCACCACACGCGACAGGACTGAACATGTACGTTTTCGAGGACCATACAAAACCAGGATTCCAGGGATGCTCCCAATAATAATTTTCCTTCATGACTTCCCAATTATTCAGGTTGGTTGGAGTAATTGACCTGATATAAGCACCATCCTGTCGATAACCATTGGAGAAGTCTCCGGTGATGTAAAAATTCCCATTCTTGTCACCTGTAAATTTTCTTATTCTGTCATGTTCCCAATAGTCAACGTCAATAACATGAAAATCCGGTTGCCCATACTTGATTATGTACGCTGAATCATCATCAGGATTTAGAATGTAGATTCCATCACCAGGATCAATATCGAATGGATCGTCACCTGTTTCACCAGCTACATAAACGTTTCCGAATGGATCAACACCAATTCCAATGGCACCTTCCAACCGATCCTCACCACCAAACGTGAATCCGTAAAATGTTACAGGACGGCCTGGGATCACGGTTATTTGAATTGATTCATCCAGCATATCGGTCAGGCCTCCGGAATCGGTGACACGAAGCTGGACAACAAAAATCCCTGGTTCCGGAAAATCCATGACCGGTTCTTTATCACTGTTTTCAACAATAAGTCCGTCATCAGGATCATATGTAAAATCCCATTCCCATGTAACGATGTCGTCATTACCGTTAGGGTCGGTTGAGTCATCGAAGAATTGAATTTCGATATCCTGCTCAACAACGGATGTTGTCACGTAAGCTCCAGCCGTAGGTGGTTGATTAACCTGAGGGTCGGGAGGATCAGCGACATCCATAACAGTGACATCAATTGATCGAACCACCGGACCATCGTTGTCGGAATTGACTACCACCCGGATTACAATTTCAAAATCAGAATCGACATCGGGAGCTGTAAATGTTGTCGACGAGGCGGTGGGTGAGCCCAGAATTCCATATCCGACCGGATTCACTACCCAGTTAAACGTGATCCCCGAATCACCCTCAGCCTCGACAGAAAATTCAACGGTCGTTCCCTCAGAAACCTCGTCGGGACCTTTAATACTCCCGACCATGAGGATATTCCCGCCACGGTCGCAGCTTGAAACAATAATCAGGAAAAGAATGAGAGAGATTCGGGAAAGCTGGTTCATGTCCGACCTCTTGAGAGCCATTCTGATGAAGTATCAGAATTCCTATCGACTCCCCAATCAATTATATCACCTGAGCTTGATAATGCGCACACCATACTCGCTGTCGACCAGGTATAAATAATTACCATCGACCTCGAGATTAATACAATTCCCTTCCGTGAAATAGGAAACCAGTGATGTCATGTTCTCGGGATCGCGGATATCGAATATCTGGACTCCCTGAAAGTTTGCGATGTATGCGTGATGGCGATCTATAACAATTCTTTCGGCATATCCCTCAACTATGACCGAATCTATGAATTCGAGTTCGCCCGGAACTGAAATTTTATAAGCCTCCAGTTTGCTTTCAGAGGAGTCCTGGGTGGCAACAAATACGTATTCACCACTAATCGCAAGTGCCCTCGCTGGAAACTGAGTAGGGTAATCATTCACTTGTTGACTCGATTCAGGGGGATCAATGTCGAACACAACTATCCCGCCGAATTCTCTATAACCGTGAGTGACATATGCGAACCCGTTATTTAATTCCACATCAGTTGCAGGACCAATGTCCCAAAACACCTTCACCCTGTTTAAATCGGATGGTGGATCAATATCCCAAATCTGGAAATTACCCAGAGTGCAGATATAGGCATAACCGTTTTGAATTGTTATGTCTCCATAACCATTGTTCCAATCAAGGTACCTTCTATCAACCACAATTTCCTGGGTATTAATATTAATGATACTTAAACAATTATCGAGATAACCCCAACCGGGTGTCAGTACATACGCATACTGACCATCGGTTTCCACTCTTGTGATTATATCTTGAATTCCGGTTTTACTCACCTTATATGATAAATACGGATCGGAAATGTCATAAATACTCAGGCCATCTGAAACTATCAAGAGTTTATTGCCGCTAATTGCAATATCGTGTGCAAAATCAGGATCCTGGAAATAACCAAGGTGAAAAATTGGTCCATCATAGTTAACTGCAACGACATGAATCCCAAACTCGCTTATGACACAGACGCGGTCAACATCGGCTGCAATCGCGAAACCCGGTATGGAATTCACGTGTGAAAAATAAGAAAATGGTGTTGTGGGATCCGATGACAGGGAGTACAAGCTGTTGTTGTCCAGATATACATAAATCGAATTTTCCACAACATCAACATCCATAATATTCATCCCTGTGTGTGGTGCTTCGGTGATTGGATACGCTAACTCAGGAGGGTCAATATCGTAGAGTACCAGCCGGTCTGACTGACTCCTAGCGACATATGCATAACCTTTACTTAGCTCAACTAAATCAAAATTAACTTGAGTATTGACCGTTCTAACAACATGGGCTGACTCCGGTGTGCTGATATCCAAAATATAGAACGCGGATTCATCTTTATCGAGAATTACAGCATAATCTTCGTAAATATCAATTCCGGCGGCACAAGCACCAAGGCCAATTGGGCCGATAATACTGGCGTTGTCCGGGTTGGAAACATCAACAATTGAAATCCCGTCCCAACCCTGGCTGATGTAGAGATAACCATCCTGGATGGCCATATTTTCCGCGTTATTATGAATTTGATATGTGCTCACAACCCATGGAGACAATGGGTTTTGGATGTTAATAATATTAAGAACAGAATCATATTGACTTAATAAATATACATAATTTCCTTCTACCTCAATCCATTGCGGGGAATGAGGTACGTAACATTTACCTGACAAAGTAGGGGACCACGGTTTCGAGATATCAAGAATGACTAACCCGAATACAGGGGTGAGAATGTGTGCAAAATGGCCTTGTACCTCAACATCATCAGGATTGATCTCATCACCTACACTTTTTATTTCCTGCAGGTTGAAATAATTACTGTCCTTGATTACTACCACCAACGGTTCGTCCAGTAGATCCGAGAGGCCACCAAGGTCGGTAACCCTGAGTTGCACCTCGTTGGTCCCTCCCTCGCCAAAGACATACACCGGTTCCTGCTCTTCACTCTCAACCTGAAATCCGTCGTCCGGATCGAATGAAAAATCCCACTCCCAGATCACAATGTCATCTTCGCCATCCGGATCGGTTGAATCATCGAAAAACTGGACTTCAATCCCAACATCAACTTCGACTGTGCTCACGTGAGCTCCAGCGATCGGTGGTTGATTCACCGGGGGATCGGGAGGGCTCGTAATCACATTCCCGCCACGGTTGCAGCTTAGAAGTCCTATCAAAAGCAAAATTGTTAAAAACCTAAATCGAAAGTCCATCACTAACCTCATTTTTTAAGCATTGACTCCGCAATATTTTAAATAAGGCTTTGCATTCATTTGTTAGCCTGTCACCACAAACTTACAATTCTCACGCCGTAATCCTTATCGACAAGGTACGCATAATCTCCGGCGACTGTAAGATCGATACAGGGTCCGGGTGTGAACATGGATGCGACCGGGTACACCATGTTTGGATTCAGGACATCGATTATCCGGAGCCCTTCATGATTTGCGATATAGGCGTAATAGTCGTGAACCTCAATTCTCTCGGCATATCCGCTGACAGGGAAGGAATTTACCGGCGCAAGCTCACCGGGATTTGTTATTTCCAAGATTTCCAGGTTGCTCGAGTTATCGTCGTGACAGGCCACGTAAACATA